>JBEBTR010000040.1:0-23767 GCA_040393725.1 Sphingobacterium endophyticum
ATTCTTAACAATTCATGTTTTGGCTGTAAGCCACTTTGTCTCCATACTTGGTTTCCATCTTTATATAGAATTAAAGTTGGTACTCCTTGGACCTGAAATTTTGAAGCCACGGCTTGGTTCTTATCAATATCTATTTTAATAATAGAAAGTTTATCCCCAAGTTCATCTTTAACTTCCTTTAAAATTGGTGCCAGCATTTGGCAAGGACCACACCAGGCAGCTGAAAAATCAACTAATACTAGTGAATTCTTTTGAATAATATCATTGAATGATGCCATTATGATTTAATTATTTTCTACAATATTCTTTAAAATGTATTAACGTATTACCATTAGAAAGTATTAATGATAAGATTTCTATTTCACGCATAATTCTTCTAATTCTTCAATATCACCGTTGAACAAATTTAAGTCTACGGGACCGCGTATACCTTTGACAGAGCCTTTTTCTGAAAACTGCCAAAAATTCCAATGTTTTTTGGGTTTTTCTACCCAGAAGTTATAATTAGCAATCCAAAGGGTGTAGTCTGCAAATTCTTTTTCCAAGAAATCTGCAAAATATTTGTCGCCTGAATATAAAACAGGCCTTACCTTAAAATGTTTTTCGACCTGAACCAACCATCTTTTCAATCCCGTTTTTAAACTATCCATGGATTGATTTCTTGGCATTTCTTCAATATCCAAAACTGGAGGTAGATCCCCGGACTCTAATTCGACTGTATTTATAAAATTATTGGCCTGTTTGATTGAATTTTCATTTGGTCGAAAATAATGATATGCCCCTCTAAGTTTATTCTTGCTTTTTATTTGCTTCCAATTGAATTTAAATTTAGAATCCTTTGATTTTTCTCCCATAGTTGCGCGGACAAAAATATAATCTATTGGGAATTCATCGTTTATAGTTAAGACTTCGTCCCATGAAATCGCGCCTTGATATTGGGAAACATCTATTCCAAATATTTTATCATTATGTCTTCGCATTAATTCAATATTCCGAATATCATATTTTCCATTATCCTCAGATATGACTTTATCCTTTTCAAACCATTTCACAAAAAGGTAAGAAATCCCTGCCCGGTGTTGCCAAGCAAAAATTGATATTACCAATAAAGAAGGAATGGCAATGCTCCAGAAAAGAAAATTCTTTTTCATCTGTTGATCTGAAACCACTTTTTTCTTGACCGTTTTGCGCATTTTTGTCATATTGCGTGAAAATAGGCTATTTAAATTTCATAGTCAAAAAAAATAATTCAATGATTGTTTATAATCCAAAAGATTGGTCCAAAACTATTTCCTACTTATTTAACAGTAAAATTTTTAGACGACTACTACCCTATCTTATTATCTCAGTTTTTGTTTCCTGGGCTTTAGCATATTATGAGCTGGAATATTTGAAATTATCAGATAAAAGTTGGATGCGCAATATTACGACAGTCCATAACCTATTGGGCTTTGTACTTTCATTAATCCTGGTTTTTAGAACAAACACCGCGTATGACCGATGGTGGGAAGCAAGAAAGCAATGGGGTGCGCTGACCAACTCGAGCAGAATTCTGGCCATCAAGCTCAATGCATTTTTGTCTCCATCAGATAAAGTAAACAGAAGTTTTTATAAAAAATCCATTCCCCTATTTGCTGACACTTTATATACCTACTTGCGTTCAGATTATACCAAGTTTATGTTAGATCAAAATGAGCATCCAGAACTCGAGGATTTGGATGACAAAAAACATGGTCCCAATCAGGTTGCAGCCTTGATTTATAAGAAAACCAACATTCTATATGCTGAAGGAAAGATTACAGGAGATCAATTTATTATTTTGAATAAAGAATTGACTTCTTTGACAGAAATTACGGGAGCATGCGAAAGAATTAAGAATACCCCAATACCATTGGGATACAGTTCATTTATAAAAACATTTATTGTCCTTTATACAGCAACCCTTCCGATAGGATTGGTATTTTCTATGGGATACTTTGTTGTGGCAGCTGTACCGTTTATTTTTTATGTCTTAGCAACCTTAGAAATGATTGGAGAATCCATTGAGGATCCATTTGGTGTTGATTCTGATGATCTTCCAATTGATAAAATTGCTTCAAATATTAAAAAACATACGAATGAAGTTCTGTTGAGTTAGAAATAAAAAAAGCCGGTTTAACCGGCTTTTTCTTTTATTTTTTAATATTTATATAACCATATTGATAATCTTACCTTTTACAAAGATTATCTTCTTGACAGGTTTTCCATCCAAGAATTTCTGTACATCCGGATTAGCTTTCAAAATTTCTTCGACAGCAGATTGATCCAGGTCTAGGGCTAATGGTAGATTCATTTTCATTTTCCCGTTAATAGACACCGGATAAGCAAACTCACTTTCAACTAGGTATTCAGGATTAAATACAGGATATTCTGCATAAGAAATTGATCCATCCTCATTACCTAATTTTGACCATAATTCTTCAGTGATATGTGGGGCATAAGGCTCCAAAACAATTAGAAGGTCTTGTAAGATTTTTCTTTTATTTGATTTCAAATCTGTTAATTCATTCACACAAATCATAAATGCTGAAACCGAAGTATTAAAAGAGAATCGTTCAATATCATCTTCTACTTTTTTGATAATCTTGTGTAATGCTTTATACTCAGCTTTGCTTGGTTCTTCTTCAGACACAGAAAAGTTTCCATCAGCATCGTGGAATAGTCTCCATACCTTACGTAAAAATTTATATACACCTTCAATACCATTTGTATTCCAAGGCTTTGCCTGTTCAAGTGGGCCGAGGAACATTTCATAAAGTCTCAAAGTATCGGCGCCGTATTGTTCAATAATATCATCCGGATTAACGACATTGAATTTTGACTTGGACATTTTTTCCACTTCTGTACCACAGATGTATTTTCCATTTTCAAGAATAAATTCAGCATCACTATAATCAGGACGAGATTGTTTGAACTTCTCTAGGTCTAGAATATCATTGTGGACAATATTAACATCTACGTGCAAAGGATTTACGTTATAAGTATTCTTCAAACCATAAGAAACAAACTTATTAGTCCCCTTTCCTTCCTCATCTAATATCCGGTACACAAAATTTGATCTACCTTGGATCATTCCTTGGTTTATCAATTTTTTGAACGGCTCTTCTTCATTATGATAACCTAAGTCTTTCAAGAATTTGTTCCAGAAGCGAGAGTATAGCAAGTGACCTGTAGCATGCTCAGAACCACCGATATATAAATCCACTGCTTTCCAATAATCCACCGCTTCTTTGGAAGCGAAGCTAGCTTGGTTTTTTGGATCCATATAACGGAACCAATACCAAGAAGATCCTGCCCATCCAGGCATTGTACTCAATTCATATTCATATTGATCCTGATATTTCCATCCCTCAGCACGCCCCAAAGGAGGTTCACCAGTTTCAGTAGGTAAGTATTTATCCACCTCTGGCAATAATAGTGGTAATTCTTCTTCTTTAATCAAATATGGCAATCCGTCTTTAAAATATACAGGAACTGGTTCTCCCCAATAGCGTTGTCTACCAAAAATGGCATCTCGCATACGGAAGTTAATCTTAGCCTTACCAAGTTTTAAGAACTCTAATTTTTCAATCAACGCAGAAACTGCTTCCTGATAATTCATTCCATTTATAAAGTCGGAGTTGATATATTTACCATCTTTATTTGGGTCAGCAGCTTCAGAAATATCTTGAGAGTCTGAGATCGGAATGATAGGAAGATTAAAGTTTTTTGCAAATAAGTAATCTCTTTGATCACCTGATGGAACAGCCATAACAGCCCCTGTTCCGTATCCTGCTAAAACATAATCAGCAATCCAAATCTGCACATCTTCACCTGTTAAAGGGTGTTTAGCATAAGATCCGGTAAAAGCCCCTGAAACTGTTTTCGTATCAGCTAAACGATCTAATTCAGATTTTTTGGAAGTTTTCTCTATATAAGCTTCTATTTCAGCTTTTTGACTTTCAGTAGTTAACTTAGAAACTAACTCATGCTCTGGAGCAAGAACTATAAAACTAACTCCATATATGGTATCAACCCGAGTTGTAAAAACTTCGATGTTATCATTAAGTTGAGGAACAGGAAATTTCACACTCGCACCAACAGATTTACCAATCCAATTCCTTTGCATTTCAACAAGAGGTTCAGGCCAATCTATGGTTTCTAATCCACGCAACAGTCGATCAGCATAAGCAGTGATTCGCATAGACCATTGCATCATTTTCTTTTGTTCCACTGGGAATCCCCCACGTTCAGATACGCCATTGATGACCTCATCATTAGCTAATACCGTTCCTAATGCAGGGCACCAGTTCACGGTACTTTCTCTAAGATAGGCCAATCTATATTTTAAAAGTTCCTTTTGTTTTTCTTCTTCAGAGAAATTATTCCATTGATCTGCTGTAAAAGAAAGGATATCTTCATCAGACTCAGCATTTATACCTTCAGATCCTGAAGATTCAAATTTAGATATTAAGGTATCAATAGGTTCGGCTTTATCAGCTTGTTTATTATACCAAGCATCAAAAAGCTTCATAAAAATCCATTGAGTCCAGCGGTAATATTCGGGTTCTGAGGTACGCACTTCTCTTGACCAATCGTAAGAAAAACCGATGTTATCTAGCTGTTCTCTATATCTATTTATATTGGCTTCCGTAGTAATGGCAGGATGTTGTCCGGTTTGTATTGCATATTGTTCGGCAGGTAAACCAAAAGAATCATATCCCATTGGATGTAGGACATTAAATCCTTTAAGTCTTTTATATCGTGAGAAAATATCAGAAGCAATATAGCCTAGCGGATGACCAACATGAAGACCAGCACCGGAAGGATAAGGAAACATGTCCAAAACATAATATTTTGGTTTTACAGTTGATTCTGAAGTTTTGAATGTCTGATGATCAGCCCAAAACTTTTGCCATTTTTGCTCGATAGATTGATGGTTATACTCCATTATTAATTATAAAAGTATGGTACAAAGAATTGCGAAATTAGCGAATTTAGGGTAAATTCGGTATAAAAGTTTTTTATTCTATACAATAAATTCAGATATTCGTTGTTAGAAAATTAGTATTGGGAAAAAATAAATACTTACTTTCGCAAGAATAAACACAGATTCAAATATATGTCAGTGATCGAACAGGGTTCGCCGAGAAAAAAAACAAAATCAGTATACGTATCTACAGTAATCAGTATAGCACTGGTTTTATTGATGACAGGTCTATTGGGCTTAATTCTAGTCCATGCAAAAAATTTATCTCGTTATGTAAAGGAGAATATCGTTCTCAATGTTATCGTAAATGATAACGTTAGTGAAGGAGATGTTCTTTCACTTCAGAAAGATTTGGAAAAAGATCCTTACGTACTACGTTCAGAATATGTAAGTAAAGAGCTTGCAGCAAAAAATTTGAGAGAAGATTTAGGAGAAGATTTTGTTGAATATCTAGGTAGAAACCCACTTCTTCCCTCTATTGATATTTATATGAAGGAGCAATATGCAAACAGTGATTCTATCCAAACATTTATCAATAAAATTGGAAAGAACAGCCGTATAAAAGAGGTTGTTTATCAAGAATCATTGATTGATATGGTCAATAAAAATATTCGTGTGATTAGTATTGTAATTTTAGCATTTACTGTTGTACTGTTAATTATTGCAGTAGCCTTAATTAATAATACCATTCGCTTAGCGATTTATTCACAGCGATTCTTGATTAAGAGTATGCAATTGATTGGTGCAACGAAAGGATTTATTCGTAAGCCATATATACTTTATGGAATTGCCCATGGATTAATCGGTGCATTGATAGCTATTTTATTATTAATTCTAACGCTACAATTTGCGCAAAAACAAGTTCCAGAATTAGTTTTTTTACGTGACTGGTTTGAATTTGCGATGATTTTTGCAATTGTACTCGGGTTAGGGATTTTAATTTCAAGTGCAAGTACCTATTTTGCTGTTACTAAATATTTACGAGCTAAATCTGCAAGTTTATACAGATAGATCAAACCATTGTTAATTAATTAAAAAATGAGTCAGACTAAAAATGTTAAGGGTTCAGCTAACAGTACAAATGCTGGATTCGTATTTAAAAAGATAAACTATCAATTATTTATATTGAGCATTGTTCTTGTTGCCATAGGATTTATTTTAATGATGGGCACTGAAGATATTTATAGTTTCACTAAAATAACTTTAGCTCCTATTGTTGTTGTGGCAGGTTTTGCTTTAGGATTCGTTGCAATATTATACAAACCTAAAAACAATACCAACTAATAAGAATGAGTTATTTAGAGGCGATTATCTTAGCCATTGTAGAAGGCTTAACAGAATATCTTCCTATATCTTCAACTGCTCACATGGGTTTCACTGCTGCATTGATGGGTATGGAAGAAAGTGAATATCTAAAGATGTTCCAAGTGTCAATCCAGTTTGGTGCAATTTTGTCGATTGTAGTTTTATACTGGAAAAAATTCTTCGATTTTAAAAATCTTAAATTTTACTATAAACTAGCAATCGCTGTAATACCAGCATTGGTTTTAGGAAAATTATTGGATGATAAAATTGAAGCTGTGTTAGGAAATCAAATTGCGATTTCGACCGTTCTTGTATTGGGAGGAGTTGTCTTATTATTTGTTGATAAATGGTTTAAGAATCCAAAAATCACAGATGAGAAAGAAATTCCGATTAAAAAAGCATTTATTATTGGTTTTTGGCAATGTCTAGCGATGATGCCGGGGACTTCTCGTTCAGCTGCTTCAATAATTGGGGGTTTGACACAAGGATTAGATCGTAAAGCAGCAGCGGAGTTTTCTTTCTTCCTAGCTGTTCCAACGATGTTGGCAGTAACAGTATATTCAATATTTGTAAAAACATGGGGAGAAGGTACTGCGCATGCCCAAAAGGGATATGAGATGATAATGGCAAGTAACGAGACTATCCTAGTTTTTATTATAGGTAATATTGTCGCCTTTATTGTTGCAATGATTGCTGTAAAATCATTTATAAGCGTTTTGACGAAATATGGATTCAAGTTTTGGGGTTGGTATAGAATTGTGATTGGAATTGCTTTATTGGTATTTTTCTATACACAAGGATAATTGGAAACTTTCAAAGGAATAAAATTTATAGAGGACCAGAAATGGTCCTTTTTCTTTTGTGGCTTAGAAACAAGGCAAAAATTCTTTTCTCCTTAATATATTAACTACTCTCTTAAATTAAATATATAATTCCTATTTTTGCAGAAAATTCAGCCAGGTATATGTTTCTACGCATAAATAATATTAGGAAACATATTAAAGAAACTTTAAGAATTAATGAGCAGTAATATAGAAGGACAAGCTAAGCCAAAATTTGCTTTTGCAGAGGGAGAAGTACTATTAATAGACAAACCCCTTACTTGGACTAGTTTTGATGTGGTAGGTAAATTACGCAATAGCATAAAACCTTTAAAAGTAAAGGTTGGCCATGCTGGTACATTGGATCCCTTGGCAACAGGACTTCTAATCGTTTGTACTGGAAAAATGACTAAGCAAATTGACGGGTTTCAAGCTGAAGATAAGGAATACACAGGTACAATAACCTTAGGTGCTACCACAGCATCATATGATTTAGAAACCGAAATTGACCAAACTTTCGACATTTCAAATATTTCAGAGGAAGATATCCTTAGAGCAGCTGCAGGATTCGTAGGTGTTCAGGATCAATATCCTCCTGCACATTCAGCAATAAAAATTGGTGGAGAGCGTGTATATGAAAAAGCACGCCGTGGAGAGGAAGTGGAACTGAAAGCTCGTAAGGTTGAAATAATGGAATTTGAGGTTTTAAAGATCGAACTTCCTATAGTCCATTTTAGAATCAAGTGTAGTAAAGGAACTTATATTCGTTCTATCGCCCATGATTTTGGACGAGCATTAAACAATGGAGGACACCTTTCCTCTTTAAGAAGGACAAAATCCGGTGATTTTAATGTAAAGGATGCATGGGATTTAACGGAATTAATAAGTCAAGTTAAAGAATTGAAGAATCAATCGATTTAAAAAATTCAACAATTAAAAAACTCAAAATGAAAATATACAGGAATCTGGATGAATTCAAAGCGCTAGATTATGCTATCGTTACGATAGGTACATTTGATGGTGTTCATGTTGGTCATCAGAAAATCTTGAATAAGCTAACAGAGTTGGCTAAAGATAATACCGGAGAGACTGTATTACTTACATTCTTCCCACACCCAAGATTAATTATCAATCCTGATGATGATTCTCTCCGTTTAATAAATGATATTGAGGAAAAAGTTGAACGATTAGCCCTTGCAGGAATTGACCATTTAATCATTACGCCTTTTACTAGAGATTTTTCAAATCAAACTCCTGAAGAATATATTTCAGAAGTATTAGTCAATAAAATTGGTTGTAAGAAGATTGTGATTGGATATGATCATCATTTTGGAAAAGATAGAAAGGGTACAATTAAAGATTTAATCCACTATTCTGAAATTTTTGATTATTCAGTAGATCAAATTCCAGAACAAGACATTGAAGATGTTGCAGTTTCTTCCACCAGGGTGCGTGAATCTCTTATAAAAGGTGATATAATTACAGCAAATAAATATTTGGGTTATCCATTCGAACTGACAGGAACCGTTATAAAAGGAGATCAGATAGGTAGAGAAATAGGATTTCCAACTGCTAATTTACATATTCATGAATCGCATAAATTAATCCCTGCATATGGAATTTATGCTGTTGAAGTTGAGATTTTCCCACGAACTACAGAAATTGTAACTGGGGATTATTTTGAACCAGAGCCTGAACGCATTGCTAAAGGAATGTGTTATATAGGAACCCGTCCTACAGTAGACGGTATGAATAGAAAAATTGAGGTAAATCTCCTTGATTTTAATGATGATCTATATACAAAAACTATTCGTGTAAAGTTTTTAGAGTTCATCCGACATGATCAATGGTTTGAGAGCCTTGAATTGATGCAGGAACAAATTAAAAAAGATGAGTCTGCAATAAGAGCATATTTTGAAGTTAAATAGATTAAAGAATATATACGAAAAAAAAGCTAGGTAGTTCCTAGCTTTTTTTTATTCAATGATCTTATTGATAAGATTTTGTTTTATTTCTTACGAATTATGGGAAATTATTAATATAACTTAAAAAGATCAGTTACACCCAAAATTTTCCTGCTTGTAAAGCCCTCTGCGTATTTAACTTGTATTGACCTACCAAATTCTTGTGCTCTTGCTTTTGTAGAATCCATAAAATCGGGATTAGAAATATACGTTTGTGGTTCGTCGTCTTGATTTTCGACATTAAATTGAGAAGTATATGCTAAGATGGATTTTTCTTTGATATCCCAGAACTGGGTGATATCGATTAAAATATCAGGTTGTATATATTTATCTTGGATAAGTTGAAGTTGTAGTCTAGGACGGAAAGGTTCTTGAGGAACACCATTAAGATCGGTTTCAATTCTTCTTAAACCAGCTAAAAACAGGGCATCATTAACTAATTTACTAGCACGGCCATGGTCGGGATGTCTGTCTTCCCAAGCGTTTGTGATTACGATTTCAGGTTGCAGCTTTCTAATCGCCTTAATTACTTCGAGTTGTCCTTTTTCATTATTTTGAAAAAAACCATCACGTAATCTTAGATTTTCACGAACAGCCACTCCAAGAATTTTTGCGGCATTCTGAGCTTCTTGTGCCCTTATTTCAGCAGTTCCTCTGGTTCCAAGTTCACCCAGGGTCAGATCGACAATTCCAACGGTTTTGCCTTCAGCAACATATTTGGCAATAACTCCACCAGCTCCTAATTCAGCGTCATCAGGATGAACAGTCATTACTAACAAATCTAATTTCATGTGATCGTGTATTTAGTACAATACACAAAACTACGAAAAAATGAGCCTATTACTTATCACTTAAGAGTTCTTCAATACGATTGTGGACTTTCTTTGACATAGGGCTTGTCAGAGAATAAAAATGGTCAACAACCTCTCCCCTTTTATTAACCAGATATTTATGGAAATTCCACATTGGAGTAGTTCCTACCTTACCATTTGCATTGATATCGGTCAAGTAACGATATAATGGATCGGTAAATTCACCAACGACATGGATTCGTTTAAAAACAGGAAATGTAACTTGCTGATTGACACGACAGAATGTTTCTAAAGTTCTTCCTGTTAAGGGTTCTTGATTTCTGAAGTCATTGGAGGGAAACGCTAGGACTTCAAATCCTAATTCCTTATATTTTTTATAGAGATTTTCAAGAGTTTTGAATTGTTTAGTGAAGAAACAATTGCTCGCTGTATTTACAATGAGTAAAACCTTTCCTTCAAAATCACGGAGAGATTTTTTGTGTCCGCTAAATTCTAATGCATCATAATCATAAACAGTTTTGCTCATAAAATAAGTTTTTAGGGTTTAGTCATCGGCCGCGAGCGTTCATATTCGCGAATTATGTTTTCAATTTCATAATCTTCTTGTGGATCATATGTACTCTTAAGGTTATGGCCAAATATTTTGGCAACGCCTTGGTATACGAAAGCAGATATTCCACCTTTCATATCTTTGACAAGGTCATAACTCGTATTACCAGTTTGTCTTTCGATTAATTTAATCAATATTTTACCTTGAGAAACGCTGAGGTTTTTAACTTCGGAAGTGATTTTTTCTTTAATTTCACTTTCGCATTCTTTTATTAACCTTTTTTCTTCACGTCTGGAGGAGGCCAAAGCTAAATCCCTATCCAACTGTTCATATCTTTTTTGAGCATAAATTGCATAAGGTAGCACTCTAATAACGTTTCTTCTTAATCGTAAATATTTTTGTCTTTCATCTTCTGTTTTAAAGGTTCTTCTGGCAATAATCACAACTTCTTCAATTGGGAACCAAGGCACGACTTCACCATTATCCAAAGTAGTTGTTGCATAATGCTGAACAACTTCGGGTTCGCCAGGTCCATACTGTGGCTTAATCAAAGTTTGAGCTTGATTCCCAAACGTGATTGTTAACATGACAATCATGATTATAACCCATCTTAAATTACTTCCACACATCATCAATATAATAAGTCCTATGCGATAAAGATTAATTTTTTTCTGTATATTTATACTTTACAATTTAGTATAAAATCTTTAATTTTTGTTCAATAAATATAACAAATTATTTTATTTTTTTATTGATAGCAATGCAATTTTATGGAAGAATATGTGATTGATATTGAGGCTGAAAATAAGGAAATCCGTAAAAGATATCGCGCACTTTTAAGGGCCTGTAAACCGACCCTTCAAAAAGGAGATAAACAACAAATCAGAAAGGCATTTGATTTAGCGTTAGAGAGCCATAAAGATATGCGCCGAAAATCTGGCGAACCTTATATTTATCATCCCATTGCTGTAGCCCAGATTGCTGCGGAGGAAATTGGTTTAGGAACTACTTCTATTGTTTGTGCATTGCTTCATGATGTTGTTGAGGACACAATTGTAACCTTACAAGACATTGAAGAGCAGTTTGGAAAGAAAGTTGTTCGAATTATCGATGGATTAACCAAGATATCGGGAATTTTTGACCCCAACAGTTCCATGCAGGCTGAGAACTTTAGGAAAATGTTGCTTACTCTTGCCGATGATGTGCGCGTAATTTTAATAAAACTGGCCGATAGGCTCCACAATATGCGTACTATGGAGTTTATGGCACGTCATAAGCAATTAAAGATTGCTTCAGAAACAAGCTATTTATACGCTCCATTAGCACATAGATTGGGACTTTATGCGATAAAATCAGAATTAGAGGATTTATCCATGAAATTCACCGATCCTGACACTTATAAGTTCATCGCGAAGAAACTTAATGAGAAAAAAGCTGAACGTGAGAAATTCATCGTTGATTTTATTACGCCAATTCAAGAGATTTTATCGGATGAAGGAATTAATGCTTCAGTTTTTGGTAGACCAAAGTCTATCCACTCTATTTGGAATAAAATGCGTAAAAAGTCAATTCCATTTGAGGAAGTATATGACTTGTTTGCCATTCGTATTATTATCGATACGGATGATGAGAAGGAAAAAACAGAATGTTGGAAAGTTTATTCCATCGTTACGGACTTATATCGTCCAAATCCAGATCGTTTAAGGGATTGGGTTTCTTCACCGAAAGCTAATGGATATGAATCATTACACACCACTGTAATGGGGCCTCGTGGTCAATGGGTTGAAGTTCAGATTCGTACAAGGCGGATGAATGAAATTGCAGAAAAGGGTTTTGCTGCACATTGGAAATATAAGGAGTCTAATTCTGATAATGGTCTTGATCAATGGATTCAGAAGGTTCGAGACATTTTAAGCAATCCTGAGCCAAATGCATTGGATTTTGTGGATGATTTCAAGATGAATTTATTTTCTGATGAGATATTCATATTTACTCCTAAAGGAACCTTAGTTCAATTACCAAATGGTGCAACTGCATTAGATTTTGCATTTGAGATTCATACCGATATTGGCGCAACCTGTATTGGCGCTAAAGTTAATCACAAATTAGTGCCTTTGAGCCATGAGCTACAAAATGGAGATCAAGTTGAAATTATCACCTCCAGTAAACAAACTCCAAAGGAGGATTGGTTAAATTTTGTTGTCACGGCAAAAGCAAAATCGAAGATTAAATCTTCTTTAAAAGAAGAGAAACGACGAGTTGCTGAAGATGGAAAAGAGATTTTAGAACGGAAATTAAAATCACTTAAAATCACCTATAATACTGACAACATCAATAAAATTGCTAATTTCTTTAAATATCCGAGTTCCCAAGATTTATTCTACAATGTTGCAAAAGGAACTATTGATATTAAGAATTTGAGAAACTTCTTAGCGAGTGAACGTTCCGAAGATGCTAATCAGAACCAATTCCAATCACATATTAATGGATTAGTAGAGAAAATCAATAAGAAGGACGATACTATTTTAATTGGCGATGATTACCAGAAAGTAGATTATACCCTTGCTCCATGTTGTAATCCCATTCCTGGAGACGATATATTTGGCTTTTTAACGGTTAACGATGGAATCAAAATTCACCGTACGAGTTGTCCAAACGCTTCAAAACTAATGGCAAATTATGGATATAGAATCTTAAAGGCTAAATGGGCATCATTACACAACAGCGTAGCATTTTTAACTGGTTTAAAAATCGTTGGAATTGATGATGTAGGATTGGTTAATAAGATTACTACGGTTATTTCTCAAGACTTTAAAGTTAACATTAGATCCTTATCTATTTCCAGTAATGAGGGAATTTTTGAAGGAGATATTATGGTTTTTGTGAATGACACCAACCAATTGGAGAGTTTAATTAAACATTTAAAACAAATTCCAGGAATTACAGGCGTAACACGCTACGAATCGGAGAACTAAAGACTTACAAGTTGTTGACAATTCGAATCGTGAAAACGATAGTTATTTGGTAATTTTGAAATTTACAAAGGAAACACCTTATGAAACAAGGGGAAAATTACGAAACCGTTAAAAAGATTTTTGAGGCCTACCTAGAAAACAAAAATCTAAGAAAGACACCAGAGCGTTATGCTATTTTAGAAGAGATTTATTCGCGATCTGATCACTTTGATGTTGAATCACTTTACATTCACATGAAGAATAAAAAATATCGAGTAAGTCGTGCCACAGTATACAATACTTTGGAGTTGTTGGTTTCATGTGATTTAGTTACCAAACACCAATTTGGTAGAAATATGGCTCAATTTGAAAAGTCATATGGATATAAGCAGCATGATCATGTGATTTGTATAGAATGCAACAAGGTTGTGGAGTTTTGCGACCCACGTGTTTATCAGATTCAAAGTATGATTGGGGATTTATTGAACTTTGACATCAAACATCATTCATTAAATCTATATGGGATCTGCGCTGACTGTAGAAAAAGTAAGCTTAACCAAGAAGCTCCCACTAAAGAAGCAGTAATTTCAAATTAATTTAACATTCGAGGAATTAATATATACCTTTGTTCGGAAAAAGGCTAATAACACCCTTTTTCCGAATTTTTTATTTTGATTCGTGAACAAACAAATTAAATTTTAACTAATAAATTTCAAGTAATACTATGCAAGTTGATGTGCTATTGGGTTTGCAGTGGGGAGACGAGGGTAAAGGGAAAATCGTTGATGTTTTTTGTCCGAAATATGATTTGATCGCTCGTTTTCAAGGCGGACCAAATGCAGGACACACTTTAGAGTTTGACAACAAGAAATTTGTATTGAACACTATTCCTTCAGGTATTTTTAATGAAGGAACCCTAAATCTAATCGGAAATGGGGTTGTAATTGATCCTATTATTCTAAAAAGAGAGTTGGACAATCTAAAGGCAGCTGGTTTTGATCCAGTTGGCAAAGGTAATTTGGTAATTGCTCGTAAAGCCCATTTAATTCTACCTACTCACCAATTATTAGATGCTGCTTCGGAATCTAATATGGGAGCTGGAAAGATTGGATCGACATTAAAAGGTATAGGTCCGACCTATATGGATAAAACTGGTCGTAATGGATTGAGAGTTGGTGACACAAGTTTACCTGACTTTATGGATCGTTATGAAAAGTTGAAACAAAAGCATCTTTCTATTTTATCACATTATGGTGAAATTCCTGATTTTTCTGAGAAAGAGGCTGCTTTTATGGCTGCAATTGAATTCTTAAAAACAATTCCTTTTGTAGATTCTGAGCATTTAGTGAATCAATATTTAAATGAAGGTAAACGCGTTTTAGCAGAAGGAGCACAAGGAACATTATTAGATGTTGACTTTGGTTCGTATCCTTTTGTTACCTCCTCAAATACCACAACTGCAGGAGCATGTACTGGATTAGGAATTGCACCTAATAAGATTGGACAGGTTTATGGAATCTTTAAGGCCTATGCAACGAGAGTTGGTGGTGGTCCATTCCCAACAGAACTTGAAAATGAAACTGGAGAAAAACTTCGTCAATTAGGTCATGAGTTCGGAGCAACTACAGGAAGAGCTAGACGTACTGGATGGATTGATTTGCCAGCATTAAAATACGCAATCATGATTAATGGGGTAACTGAATTGATTATGATGAAGGCAGATGTATTAGATACTTTCGACAAGATTTTCGTTTGTACACATTATAAATATCAAGGCGAAACTATCGACTATATGCCATATGAGATTATTACGCACAAACCTGAACCAATTTTAAAAGAGGTTGAGGGATGGAATACAGATTTGACTGGTATACGTAGTAAAGATGAACTACCTTCTGCATTGAATAATTACATTTCATTCTTAGAACAAGAATTGAATGTACCAATCAAATATTTATCAGTAGGTCCAGATCGTACCCAAACTATTGTTTTATAGTAGTTATGGCAAAAGCCATTTTTGAGATCGATTCTGATAATTTCCTGCTCAAGGCCATTAATTGGTCAAAAGAGTTTGAAACCGTATGTCTTTTTCAATCAAATGGTTTTCAAAATAAATATTCCAAGCTAGGAAGTCTATTAGCCATTGGTGCTCAAGAAGAATTTTCTGCTACTGTAGGATCAGTATTTACTGAACTTCAAAAATTTAAATCCCGGTATCCAAATCAATTGGTTCCGGGATTTCTTAGTTATGACCTAAAAAATGAAATTGAGGAATTAAAAACTGATCATCCAAATCCATTAAAATTCCCTGATGCTTATTTTTTTGTTCCCAAGATTTTATTGGATATTTCCAAAAATTCAGTTGAAATTTCTGCAGAAAATCCTAAGGAAGTTTATGAAGCCATATATCAGTTTGAACCTTTAAATACAGGATATAAGTTTAAAGGAAGTATCTCTCCACGAATGAGTCGGGAGATGTATTTTGAGGCATTTAATCATATTCAAAATCATATAAGGCAAGGCGACATTTATGAAGCAAACTTATGTCAGGAATTTTATGAGGACGATGCTGAACTGTCGAACCCGGAAGGCCTGTATATAGCGTTGAATAGGATTTCCCCTACTCCATTTTCATCTTTCATAAAAATTAAGGATAAATATATCATCAGTGCATCACCTGAAAGGTTTCTTGCGAAAAGAGGCAGCACCCTAATATCCCAACCTATTAAAGGCACAGCTCCTAGGGGTAAAAATGAAATAGAGGATAATGCATTAAGGGATAACTTAGCAAATAATCCAAAAGAAATCGCTGAGAATGTCATGATTGTTGACCTGGTAAGAAACGATTTGACAAGAAGTGCAGTTCCTGGTACAGTGGAAGTAACGGAAAAACTAGGGATTTATACATTTGAACATGTCCATCAAATGATATCTACCGTTTCCTGCCAAGTTGATCCATCATTGACATCGATGGAGGTAATTCGGAATACTTTTCCAGCTGGATCGATGACGGGGGCCCCTAAGATATCTGCCATGAAACTTTGCGATCAATATGAAAATTCTCGACGAGGAGTCTATTCGGGAGCCATTGGTTATTTCGCGAGCGACGATGATTTTGATTTTAATGTTGTTATCCGAACGATTTTATTCAATAAAAATCAAAAATACCTTTCCTTCCACACTGGCAGTGCAATTACGATTGATGCCAATGCCGAAAATGAATTTGCTGAATGTTATACAAAAGCAAGTGCGATTTTGAAAGCATTGGAACAAAAGATTTAAATTATTTCATCAGATAACCAATAAATTGTAGTTATTTTTTCAATAAAATCTGCAAATCATTAACATTTTGTTATTTTTGTTTCGATTATGAAAATTAGTAGACGAAGGTCATACTAAACTATGTTTATATTGTAAGAAATTAATGGGACGTCATATTTTAAAAAGAGAGCAGGCGATAACGTTTGTTAAGGAAACATTTGCATCTCAACTAAAAGAAGCATTAAACTTAACACCTGTTTCATCTCCTATTGTGGTTTTGGATGGAACTGGGATAAATGATGATTTGAATGGCATTGAAAGGCCGGTTTCTTTTCCGATTAAATCATTAGCAGATCAAAGAGCAGTAGTTGTTCATTCTTTAGCTAAATGGAAAAGAATTAGATTAAAAGAATTAGAAATGGAACCCGGAGAAGGAATCTTAACAGACATGAGAGCCTTAAGACCGGATGAAGATTATTCACCAATTCATTCTATCTATGTAGATCAGTGGGATTGGGAAAAATGCATTAAATACGATAATAGAAATTTAGATTTTTTAAAAGAAACCGTATCTAAAATATATAGTGTTATTTATAACACTGAACAAGCAGTTTCAGACAAATATCCTCATGTTGAATCTATCCTTCCTAAAGAAATAAAATTTATCTCCTCAGAAGAATTGCTATTAACATATCCTCACTTAACAGCTAAGGAACGAGAAAACGCCATATCAAAAGAATATGGGGCAGTCTTTGTTTATGGTATTGGAGGAGTTCTATCAAATGGTCAAGCACATGATGGTAGAGCTGCTGATTACGACGACTGGAGTACCGACAATAATGTTGGATACCGCGGATTAAATGGTGATATTTTAGTTTGGAACCCAATTTTGGGCACGGCTTTCGAATTATCATCCATGGGAATTCGCGTTGATAAAAAAGCATTAATGACTCAATTGGAAATTCGTAATAGTCTTGATAGACAAAAATTAACTTTCCACCAAATGCTATTAAATGACTTACTTCCAGAATCTATTGGTGGTGGAATTGGCCAATCCAGAATTTGTATGTTTATGTTAAAACTAAAACATATTGGAGAAGTCCAAGTTAGTATTTGGGATCCAAAGAAAAAAGAAGAACTACTCGACCAAGGAGTAGAATTATTATAATTATCATAAAAGGTTTAAAATAATACTAATAATTTTAGTAATTAAGATTATTAGTATTATTTTTGTTTTATGAAGTCTCCAATTTTTGCCATTGTCGATATTGAAACTACAGGAGGATTTGCGTCTGCTAGTCGAATTACAGAAATTGCAATCTATATATTTGATGGCAAAAAAATTGTTGATCAATATACTACCTTAATAAATCCAGAACAACCTATTCCCTTTCATATTCAGGCATTAACAGGAATAACCGATGAAATGGTTAAGGATGCCCCTATTTTTTCTGATGTCGCAGAAGACATTTATCATATGCTCAACAATAGAGTTTTTGTTGCGCATAATGTTCATTTTGATTATTCTTTTATTCAGGCTTCATTAAAAAATTCAGGTTATGATTGGAAAGCTTCAAGATTGTGTACCGTAAGGCTATCGAGGAAAATTTTCCCAAATCAACCATCCTATAGTTTAGGCAAGTTGTGCCACTCCTTGGGAATACAAATAAGGGATCGACACAGAGCTCAAGGGGATGCTGAAGCCACGGTCATTTTGTTTCAAAAGTTATTTATTGCCGATCAGGAGCAAATAATTGATAAAACGCTCCAGGTTAAATCTAAAGAACAGCGGTTACCGACTCATATTCCTGCTGAACTTATCAATAATTTACCAATTACTGCTGGGGTCTATTTATTTAAGAATGCTAATGGAAAGATTATTTATGTCGGCAAAGCAAATAATATTAAAAAAAGGGTGATCTCGCATTTCACGGGCAACAATACCGGCCAAAGAAGGCAAAGTTTTATCAATGAAATATTTAAAATTGATTTTGAAGAAACAGGCACTGAATTAATGGCTTTATTAAAGGAATGCCATTTAATCAAAAAGAATTGGCCAATTTATAATCGTGCCTTGAAAAAATATGAACCAAAATATGGATTGTTAGATTATGAGGACCAGAATGGTTTTGTCCGTTTGACCATTTGCCAAATTAAGAAAAACGTAAGACCAATACATTACTTTAATACAGTTCATGAATCAACACAATTATTACTGAAGTTACAAAGGGAATTTGATTTAGACCTACGTTTTTGCGGATTTTATAATAATCCACATTCCGTAAGAGAATCAAGAGAAATCTCGACTCAACATACTGAATATCCAAATGTTGATGAATATAATGAAAAGGTGACGCGAGCTATAGAATCTTTAACGGAACATACGAAGAGCTTTCTAATATTAGATAAAGGTAGATTGAGTTCTGAAAAAAGTTATGTTTATTATAAAGACAATAAGGTCCATGCAATAGGATTTATAGCTAATGATTTAGAGATACAGGATATTGAAGAAATTATTGGCCAGGAAAATTTGGTTCTGAATAATTTTTACATGAATAATTTGGCATTAAATTATGCCAATCAATATCCAAACAAAGTCTTGGTATTAAAGGGCATAACTTTAGAAGAGTGTTAATTGATAACCTTCTTCTATATTAGGTTCAAAATCATTGAAATTAGAAATAGTTACTCCAAGTAACCTAACTCTTTTATCTTGCAAATCCAGTTTTTCTAATAGCTCTAATGCTTGATCTTGAACTGTTTGCAGCTCATCAATTTTGTTAAAAAAAGTTCTACTCCTTGTAATCTGAGTAAAATCAGAGAATTTAATCTTAATAGTTATTGTCTTACCGTATTTATCGGCTTTTTGGAGTCTTTTGAAGAGTTTATCAGAAATCCTTTTAATTTCCTCTGTCATATCTTCATACTGATGTAAGTCGGTTTCAAAGGTATCCTCCACTCCTATTGATTTACTGATTCTATTTGGTTTGACAGGTCTGTTATCTTCTCCTCTTACAATCTGGTAAAAAAATTTACCAGATTTTCCAAAATGCTGAACCATTTCCATTTCAGAAAATCTTTTTAAATCTAGACCAGTAAAAATGCCCATTTGGTTCATTTTCTTAGCTGTTACTTTTCCAACACCGAAGAACTTATGTATTGGGAGTTTCTCCAGGAAAGCGACTATTTTAGAAGGACCAATAAAAGTTAATCCATCCGGTTTATTGAAATCTGAGGCTATTTTAGCAACGAATTTATTTACTGATACGCCTGCAGATGCGGTTAATTGCAATTCTTTAGTAATAGCATCTTTAATTTCTTTGGCAATTTCAATAGCAGATCCAATTCCCAATTTGTCATCTGTTACATCTAAAAAAGCTTCGTCCAAGGATAAAGGTTCAATCAAATCGGTATATCGGCTGAAAATAGCGCGAATATGGTTGGACACTTCTTTATATACTTCAAATCTCGGAAAGGTAAAAATTAATTCTGGGCATAATTTCATTGCCATTCGAGAAGACATAGCTGATTTGACTCCATACTTACGGGCTTCGTAGCTTGCAGTAGCGACAACTCCCCTTCCATCTGGTGAGCCCCCAACTGCTAAGGGCTTTCCTCTGAATTCAGGAAAGTCACGCTGTTCTACAGAAGCATAGAATGCATCCATGTCGATATGAATGATCTTTCGCATGTTACAAATGTAATTATTTTAACGAAATAGGAGGTTTACTTATTCTTACGTGAAGGTTTAATGATAATTTATTTGGTATTAAACAGCATTGTCAAGGTTAAGCAAAAATATGAGTCAAGGACCAATAACCCATGAAATTATAGTATCTTTGCGCCAAGATCATAAATATAATTTGAGATGAGTAAAGTAAAAGTTGGTGTAGTTCAAATGTCTTGTGTCAAAGATAAACAAGCAAATTTGAATAAAGCTATAGAAAAAGTTCGTGAAGCCGCTGCAAAAGGCGCACAAATTGTTTGTTTACAAGAGCTATTTACCTCTTTGTATTTCTGTGATGTAGAAGATTATGACAATTTCGAATTAGCGGAAGCCATTCCAGGTCCTTCTACAGATGCATTATCAGCTGTAGCAAAAGAGCTTGGCGTTGTCATTATTGCATCTTTATTCGAAAAAAGAACGCAAGGTTTATACCATAATACAACTGCTATATTAGATGCCGATGGTTCATATTTAGGAAAGTATCGCAAAATGCATATCCCAGATGATCCAGCATTTTATGAGAAATTCTATTTTACGCCTGGTGACTTAGGTTATAAAGTTTTCAATACCAAGTTTGGAAAAATAGGAGTATTAATTTGTTGGGATCAATGGTATCCGGAAGCTTCCCGAATTACAGCGCTGATGGGTGCAGAGATTATGTTTTATCCTACTGCAATCGGTTGGGCAACTGATCAAGATGAAGAAACAAATAAAGATCAATATAATGCATGGCAAACTATACAACGTTCACATGCTGTAGCTAACGGTGTTCCTGTGGTGTCAGTTAATCGTGTAGGGTTTGAACAGGATGGTGCTATGAAGTTCTGGGGAGGTAGTTTTGTTGCCAATGCACAAGGAAAACTACTTTACCTAGCATCTCATGATCAAGAAGAAGTTGAAGTTATTGAGATTGACTTAAATGAATCGGATTATTTCCGTAAACATTGGCCATTCTTGCGCGATAGACGTATTGAAACTTATTCGCCAATTACTAAGAGATTTATTGACGAAGATTAATTTAAAATAAAACTTATTGATAGAACTATGCTTTCAAAAGAAGCATGGTTCTTTTATAATAAGTAATCGTATTAAACTATGAATTCAAACCTTTACGATATTAAAGATACTCCAAAAGCACAAGGATTTGTATTCCCTGCAGAATGGGAAAAGCAAGAAGCACTTTGGTTAAGTTGGCCTCACAAAGAAGAATCCTGGCCAGGCAAAATTGACAGCATTTATGCTCCTTATTGTGAATTCATCAAATTGGTGGCAGATGATCAGTTCGTTCGTATTAATGTAGCCAATGAGGAAATGAAGGCATTTGCGATTTCTCATATTGAAAAATCGAATGCCAAAATGGAAAATATTACATTTCATTTCAACCCAACCAATGATGCATGGTGTCGCGACCATGGTCCAGCATTTGTTATTAATAGGGAAACTGGTGAAAAAGCTGTTGTAGATTGGGGATATAATGCTTGGGGTGGAAAATATCCTCCCTATGACCTTGATGACGTTGTTCCTACAAAAATAGCAACAGAATTTGGTCTTAAATTATTTACACCTCCTATCGTAATGGAAGGCGGATCAGTTGAGTTTAATGGGAATGGAACAGTATTGACAACCACAGCATGCCTTCTGAATGAAAACCGTAATCCGCATTTGACAAAAGAACAAATAGAATCTTATTTGAAAGATTACTATGGGCAAGAGCAGGTATTATGGCTTGGTGATGGAATTGTCGGAGATGATACAGATGGACATATTGACGATATCACTCGTTTTGTTTCGGAAGATACCGTTGTAACTGTTGTTGAAGAAGATCCGAAAGATGAGAATTATGAATTATTACAAGAAAACCTTCATAATTTAAAAAACATGAAGCTTTCAGATGGTCGCTCATTAAAGGTAATTGATCTACCAATGCCTAGACCGGTAGAGTATGAGGATCAACGTTTACCAGCATCTTATGCTAATTTCTATATTGCAAACAAAGTAGTCATTGTTCCTGTTTTTAATGATAAGAATGACACTAAAGCCTTAGAAATAATTCAAAACTGTTTCCCTGACAGAAAAGTAATTGGGATAAATTCAGTGGACATTATTTGGGGTTTAGGAAGTTTTCACTGTTTAAGTCAACAAGAACCAACTATCTAATATGAAAATCACAAACTACCTAAGTCTAACTTTCTTATTTATTATTATTGGCCTATCCGTTGTTAAAGCGCAAGAAAGAGATGACCGTGCTACAATTCTAAATTTTAAGGGTATCCAATATAAATCAAAGGATTCCTTATTTTATGCCAATTTTCGTTTCAGAATGCAAAATCGTTTAGGATTCAAGAATGAATTGAATGGTCTAGATGATGGAAAGTTTGATGCACGGATAAGAAGATTACGTATGCGTATGGATGGATATATCTATACACCCAAAATATCATATTCAGTTCAGTTGGCCTTTACTAGAAGTGATCAGGATTTTGATGATACGGGAATTCCAAATATCGTTCGTGATGCTGTTGTATTTTATAATTTTACCGATGATTTTTACATTTCGTTTGGTCAGAATAAATTACCAGGAAATAGGCAGCGTGTAAATTCTTCAGGACAGTTGCAATTTGCAGATCGTTCTTTAGTAAACGAAAATTTTACATTGGATAGGGATTTCGGTATATCTTTTAATTTAAGTAAGAAAATTGGGGACATGCCATTCAATGCAAAAGCTGCTATTTCAACAGGTGAAGGTCGTGCTGCGGCTTCTACTGATCCGGGATTGGCATACACAGGGCGTGTTGAAGTCCTTCCTTTAGGAAAATTTACAAATGACAATGATTATCAAGAGGGTGATTTAGAGCGTGAAGAAACTCCAAAGATCTCCATTGGAGCAGGATATAGTTATAACGATAAAACAAAGAGAGAAGCGGGACAATTAGGAAGATTTGTTAAAAATCCATTTACTTTCAAAACAGCCTTTGCAGATGCCATGTTTAAATATGCTGGTTTTGCTTACCAGGCGGAGTATATGAGACGTGATGTAGACAATCCATTCAACGTAACAGATGAAGACGATCCTCAAGAGACGTTCGCCTATAAAGGTTGGGGTGTTAACCAACAAGTATCTTATTTATTAAATCATGGATACGAAGTGGCTGGTCGATACACATACGTCATGCCACATAAAGATATTCAGGCATTTGAGCAACAGACAGAAGTCATGGAAATAGGATTAACTAAATATATGAAAGCCCATAGACTTAAATTCCAATTAAATGGAACATATACATTTAAGGACGGTTATTTCAACAATAATAATGATAAGAGTTCCTGGGGAGCCATGTTTCAAGTGGAGCTAGGAATATAAAAAG
>JBEBTR010000041.1:0-23637 GCA_040393725.1 Sphingobacterium endophyticum
GTCTATACATATAGAGGCCGAAGTTTCATCACATGAAGATTCTATTCCTAGAATAATGGCCATTTTGAGAGAAGTATAAATTTTAATTTACAAAAGTATCAAAAAAATACTTAAAATAACGTTGATTAGTGTGCTCAGCATCTTTGCCTTGCTGTCTATACTTCTATTCTCTCTACAGTTTTCATCTGTTCAAACATTCGTTACCAAAAGAGTTGCTAAATATTTATCGAAGGAATTGAATGCGAAGGTTGAAATTGGAAGCATATATTTCAAACCATTTTCAGAGCTGAACATCTATGATTTCAAATTAGCAGATTCCAATGGCACCCCTATCCTATCCGCTAAAAAATTAAATGCTGATTTAGTGTTAACTGATTATTTTCAGAACAAGATTGTCATTGAGAAACTGAATATCGAAAAGGCCTATGTAGATTTTCAAGTTTACAAGGATAGTTCCAACATCAAATTTCTGATTGATTACTTTACACCGAAAAAGAAAAAGAAGACAGGTGAGAAGAAGCAGATGGAGCTAAAGCTCTATGCCTTAAACTTAGTTGACAATCATATTAAGATTCTCAATCATACCCAAAAACATCATAGTCGCGGAATAGATTTTTCAGATATAGAGCTTACTCATTTTTCAGCGAATCTGAGTAATATTCAGCAGGATTCCAGTACCCTTAAAACCAAAATAAAGAAATTAACATTTCAGGAAAAGTCTGGATTTATTTTAAGGAACTTGAATGCAGATGCGATTATTACAGGACAAAGCATGGAGTTTAATCAACTTCGGCTCCAGACCAATAATTCCTCATTAGGGAACAATCTAAAATTCAGTTATCAGAAGTTTGGAGATTTTGGAGACTTTGTAAAAAAGGTTGAGGTTACTTCAGATATGGAAGAAGTATTCGTTGACTCCAAGGATATCGAATATTTTGCTCCAGACATGAAATTCGTGCGCTTTAAGGCGAATGTAAACGAAGGAAGAGTGACTGGAACCGTTGCCAATATGCGGGTTCGAAATGCCGATATTAAAACAGGTGATGCAACGCGTTTGGTTGGTGATTTTACGATCAAAGGTCTTCCAGATATCAATAAAACAATTTTTGATTTCCAGGCCGAAGAGTTAACAACAACAGCAAAAGATGTTGAAAAGCTTGTTCCAGAACTATCAAATAGAAATTCATTTACCTTGCCGGAGCAATTACATAATTTAGGTACCATATCATTTACTGGAAGCCTTCAAGGGTTGTATAATTTATTTGATGTAAAGGGTGATTTCAACACAGATCTTGGGAATATACATACCGAAAGTAAGATTGACATACAGAAAAATATCTTATATGCTGGCCATGTTCGGTCAGAAGAGTTCCAAATAGGGAATTTAATCAACAGCAATACCATTAAAAATTCTGCTATCAACTTAGATTTTGACGGTCAGAATTTAGATTTCAAAGAAATCCAACTCAATTTAATCGGAGACCTTCGCAATCTTCAGATCGGGAATTATCAGTACGATAGTGTCTCGGTAGATGCTTTTCTATTTAAGCAACAAATAGAGTTGAATGGTCATATTAACGACCGGAATATTGCATTGGCCTATGACTCAAAGATCAATCTAGAGGAATCAAAGCAGCTGTATATAGTTGATGCGCAAATTGAGAAAATCAATTTAAAGAATCTAGGTCTGTTCGAAAAAGACAGTATCATTATTTACGATTCGAATATCAGCACCCTTCTGACAGGCAATAATCTGAATACCCTGAACGGGGATTTGCGAGCGAACCAAATATCAATGGAAACTTCCAAGGGAAAATTCACGATAGATGATGTTTATTTTGCTGCTGAGGGGAATGAGACGGATAAGCTTTTAACATTAAAATCGAATGTTATGGATGCTGAAATGAAGGGGATCATTGATTTAAATACCTTGATACCTTACTTTAAGGCATTGGCTATGCGATATGCACCAGCAATAGGTTTAGAGACCGAGCCATACAACCCACAAATCTTTGATCTGGACTTAAATATTAAATCCTTTGAACCCGTATCCGCTTTCCTGGACCCTACCCTAACTTTAGAAGATGGAGCTACACTTGAAGCGCACTTTTCCTCTGAAGATTTTACGGCACAATTTGAGGCATTCAGTCCTTTTGTCAAATATCAAGGAGTCAATCTACAGAATCTAAGAATTGTAGAAAATGCTGATGAACATGCTTTTTCATTAAATGTAAAAGCAGATAAGGCTTTCCTAACAGACAGCATTTTTGTCAATAACATTGAAATCAATAATATCCTTGCCAAGGACAGTTTGTTATTTAATATAAAAGGAGCAGAAGATACAGAACAGAATTACATGCGTCTCAATGGTAATATTCACTTTGCGCATAATAAACCTGCTTATATCCGATTTGACGAATCAACCATCGTTGTCAATCATGAGCCTTGGGTTTTTAATACTGATGCAGAGATGCGTGTCTCCAAGGGTAAATTCTATTTAAATAACTTAATAGCTTCACAAGGCAATCAAAGTGTGGAGTTTAATGGGGTCCTTTCCAATGAAGATGACAAACTAGAGATAGAATTTAGCAGGTTTAATCTTCATTCCATAGAAAGCATTACCAAACCTATTGGCATTGAGTTAGGCGGCGAATTAAACGGAAATATTGAAATTCATTCCATATTTAAGAAACCATACTTATCCGCAAATATCAGTACTACCCCATTGGTTTGGAATCAGATACCTATAGGTCAAATGGTTTTATTAGCGGATTTTGATCCAGAAATAAAAGTTGCCAATATAGATTTTCAATTATTGGATGATCGAAAAAGAGGGTTAACCTTAAATGGCACCTATGAGGTAGTTGAAGGAGAACAAGCCATTAATTTAAAGGGTAAATTAAATCAAGCCGAATTAATATTATTCCAACCGTTTATCCGGAACTTAGCATCTGATCTTCAAGGCAAAATGGATGCAGACCTTCAAATAGTAGGTACTTTAAAAGATCCCCAGATTAATGGAACTGCACAAATTGAAAGCGCAGGGTTTAAGGTAAATTATTTAAAGACAGCCTACAATTTAAATAATCAGTCGGTAATGATTGATAAAAATGCTGTGATGCTGAACAACCTTGTATTTACGGATATTAAGGGACATCAAGCTCAGGCCGTGGGTGTTGTAGACCTGTCGAAATTAAGCAATCCATATATAGATGTCAATGTAGCGACGAATAATGTGATGATTTTGAATACGACCTATAAGGATAACAATCTTTATTATGGTACGGCCTATGCTACTGGAACCTATCAGTTCAAAGGATTTACGTCTGCAATAGATATTAATATTAAAGCAAAATCAGAAAGCAACACGGTGATCACGATCCCATTCAATACCGCCATGACAGTATCGGAGAGTGACTTTATCTATTTTGTCAGCAAAGATTCGACGGAAAATAAGGAGAATGCTTCCAAATACTTCCTAAAAGGGATGACGATGAATATGGATTTGGAGCTAAATCCAAATGCTGAGGTGAATTTACAGACAGATATAGGTTCATTGAAGGGAACAGGCACGGGGGAAATTAGCTTGAAAATTTCCAGTTTAGGTGATTTTGAGATGTTTGGAGACTATGCGGTAAATTCTGGAAAATTTCATTTCACTGCGCAGGATTTCATCAATAAGTATTTTGACTTGAAACAAGGTGGAACAATCCGCTGGACGGGGTCTCCTTCAGGGGCTACGGTTAATTTGACTGCAGTTTATCAACAGCGTACCTCCATCCGGGACTTATATAGTGCAGCAGGGCGAGCAGGTACAGATGAAAGAGTCTTAGCGCAAGCCGATATGATCATCAAAGGTACTTTGAGCCAGCCCGATGTTTCCTTTGATCTAAATTTCCCACAGACACCTTATGTTAAGGATGAACTACAGGCCTATTTTAGTGATGCGAACAATGTGAATCAACAGGCCTTAAGCTTAATTATCCGCAGAAGTTTTACTGCAAATAATTCTGGAGAAATAGGCCGTGAGGTAAATAACACGTTATTATCAGCAGGGACAGAAATAGCATTCAATCAATTGAACAATATTCTTGCTCAGTCATTGAAAATAGATTTTCTGGATTTTAATATCCGTTCCTTGAATGACGCTTCAGCATCATTGAGGTTTTTCGATGACCGGTTGGTCCTGACAGGTGGAGTTGTTGACAGAAGGAATATTCAAACGACTGATTTGACGTTTTTCTCAAATCAAGTAGCTACAGATGCTGAACTGACCTATAAAATTAGGAAAGACGGAAGCCTTATGTTTAGGGCATATAATCGTTTGAATACAAGAAATATTCTCTTTACACCTACAGACGATTATATCAATGCGGTAGGTTTAGTTTACCGACAAGAATTCAACACGCTTTCTGAGTTTTGGAAGAAAATGTGGACATGGAAGCCAAAAAGAGATACCATCTCTATAATTCCAAGTGTAACGCAAGATAGCATCAAACGTTTTACGATGCCGACCGTTAATTAAAGATACTTTTCAATAAGGAAATCTCTCTCATCGTCCAAAGACCCAGAAAACTCAGGTTGTTTAGCACGGTTGTACCAATACCTGGCATTCCATAAATCCCCTTCTACTCGATGTAAGTAGGCATGAACATGAGCAGAAATAGGATCATTCAAGTGATCGATTAAATCATGAGCTTTTTTCCATTCCCCTTTTGCATCAAACCATAACGATTGTATTTGTATATCCCAATTTGGGTTGGGTTGAGGATCTGAAAGAGTTAATTTAAATTCTTCTAAAGTCATATATCAATATATTATTTTTATTTGAAAAAAAAGCCGCAAACTAATGATTTGCGGCTTTTAAATTATTTAAATTTACTTGCTAGAGCAGCAAGTTTAGCTGCCATATCGGTTTCAGGCGCTTTATCTTGTCTTCTTTCTGTTTTTCTCTCTGAATGTTTCCTTGGAGCTTTCTCTTCAGTTTTCATGGATAAACTGATTCTATTTCTCTTTTCATCCAGTTCTGTAACCGTAACGGTTACATGCTGTTGGACTTTTACAATTTCATGCGGATCGGAAACATAATGATTAGCTAATTGACTTAAGTGAACTAATCCATCTTGATGCACACCAATATCCACAAAGGCGCCGAAGTTAGTAATGTTCGTAACGATTCCAGGAAGTTTCATTCCAATTTTTAGGTCTGAAATACTATTGACCCCATCTGTGAAAGAAAAAGCCTCAAATTTATCACGCGGGTCAAGGCCTGGCTTTGCCAATTCCAACATAATATCGTTTAATGTAGGCAAACCAACCTCATCTGTAATATAATTCTTGAGCTCAACTCGCTTTCTCACCTGTTCATCTTTCATCAAGTCTTGAATAGAGACGTTGATATCTTTTGCCATTTTTTCAACGAGCGAATATCTTTCAGGGTGTACCGCAGATGCATCCAAAGGATGTTCAGCATTTCGAATTCTCAAGAACCCAGCAGCTTGTTCAAAAGCTTTATCCCCTAAGCGAGGAACCTTTTTCAATTCTCTTCTAGAGCTAAATGGTCCGTTTTCTTTTCTATAATTTACAATCTGCTGTGCCAATGCAGGTCCTAATCCAGAGATATAGGCAAGAATTTGTTTTGATGCTGTATTAAGTTCTACACCAACGGAATTCACACATGACATCACTGTATCATCCAAAGCAGATTGGAGTTTATTTTGATCAACATCGTGTTGATATTGTCCTACACCAATAGATTTAGGATCAATCTTTACCAATTCAGCTAAGGGATCCATCAATCTTCTACCGATCGAAACTGCTCCCCTTACGGTAACATCATAATCAGGAAATTCCTCTCTTGCTACTTCAGATGCTGAATAGATCGACGCGCCGCTTTCATTCACCATGACAACAACAGCTCCAGGAATATTCATCTTTCGAATAAACTCTTCGGTTTCCCTACCAGCTGTTCCATTCCCTATTGCAATGGCTTCAATATCATAAGTAGAAAGGAGTCTTTTAACAACCTTTTCAGCTTCTGCTTGGCCACCTGCACCATTATGGGGGAAGATAGCGGTATTTTCCAATAGATTGCCCTGAGCGTCTAAAACTACCGTTTTACAGCCCGTTCTAAATCCTGGGTCAATAGCCAAAAGTCTTTTTTGTCCTAATGGTGCAGCTAATAACAATTGACGAACATTGTCAGCAAAAACCTTAATCGCTTCTTCATCCGCTTTCTGTCTAGTCAGAACACGAATTTCAGTTTCCATAGAAGGTTTCAATAATCGTTTGTAACTATCTGCCAATGCCAATGCCACTTGTTGGCTGGCCTCATTATTACCTTTAATATAAAGCTTTTCAATTCCTGGTAGGACATCTGCTTCTGCGATATCGATATCAAGGTATAGAAGTTCTTCTTTTTCACCTCTACGCATTGCCAAAACCCGATGTGATGGGGCATCTTTCAGGGATTCGCTCCAATCAAAGTAATCTTTATATTTCAATGCTGCCTCCTCTTTACCCGGCACTACCCTAGAAACAAATTGACTTTTATTCAACAATGATTTTCTAGCGTGCGCTCTTACCTCAGCATCTTCTGCAATTTGTTCTGCAATAATATCCCTTGCTCCTGCTAAAGCTTCTTCCATAGTAGCGACAGCTTTTTCAGCATCAATAAATGCTGCGGCAGAAGATTCTACATCAATACGCTCTTGTTCAAGAAGCAAATCTGCCAGGGGCTGAAGACCTTTTTCCCGCGCTACTGAGGCTCTTGTTTTACGTTTTGGTTTGTAGGGAAGGTAAATGTCTTCAAGTACAGACATGGTCTCAGCAGATTTAACTTGATTTTCAAGTTCTGGAGTTAACTTTCCTTGTTCGGAGATTGATTTTAAGACCGCATCTTTGCGTTTATCTAAATCTCTCAATTGCTGCATTCTATCACGGATAGCAGTAATCTGTACCTCATCCAAACTTCCTGTAAGTTCTTTACGGTATCTGGAAATAAAGGGAACAGTAGCACCTTCATCCAATAGGTCAATGGTGGTACGCACTTGTTTCTCGCTAATCGATAATTCCTTCGATACGATAATCTCGTGGGATGTAATCATACAAAAAATCAAAAATGGAAAAATAAAGCTGTTGAATGATCCTCAACAGCTTATGATATAGAATTCTAAAATGTTCTAGGCTTGTTTTGAGTTATTTTCTTCTAAGGGATTATTTTCACCTTCAGGAGTTGAATTCTCTGGATTAACTTCTTCGGTATTATTTTCAGGTGCAGGCACATCTGTACTTGCAAAATGGTCATTGTAACCATAGCTGTAATAATCGTCTTTAGTCGGAGTTGTGTAAGGTTTATGCTCATAAGTTCCTGCTGGAGCAGTAAACTGAGGCACTTTCTTTTCAGCAATTTCATTTTCTGGATCAGTCTCCCCAACTGCAAGATCATTTGTCGGCTCAAGCTCTTCGCTTGTGTTAGTTGCCAATTGCTTTTGCTCTGGTTCTTTTTCGATATCTGTTTTTATATCGTCAATTTCCTTCTCGAAGTTGTTAATCTGATCTGAAATCTCTCTCTTAATTCCCTCTGAAGCATCTTTAAATTCCCTGATCCCACGTCCCAATCCTCTTGCCAATTCTGGTAATTTCTTGCCACCAAACAGTAATAATGCCACTAAAATAATCAGCATCATTTCCTGGGTACCAATGTTCAAAAACGCTAAATTCATCTCTACTTTATAAATTGATAATAAGCTAAGGTAAGTCTATTATTTTTTTTCAGCAATAAATTCCTGTAATTATTTAGAAACAAAAAGTTAAACTCAAATGATTTTCTATGCGAGTTATAACTTGTACCTTTGATGTCCTTATTAATTTATGTTTATGCTGCAGAATTTCAAATCCAACAAAATTTATTATTTAAGTACTATGGCATTAGCTGGTCCGGTAGTAATCTCCCAACTAGGCCACACGTTGGTTCAGACTGCAGATACAATAATCGTTGGACATTTTGCAGGGACGATTTCCTTAGCCGCAGTTTCCTTAGTACATTCCGTGTTTATGGTGGTTTTGGTCATCGGATTAGGCATTGCCTATGGATTAACTCCGCTAATAGCTCAAGAAAATGGAAGACAGAACTATAAAGAATGTGCGAAGCTTTTATCCAACAGTTTTTGGCTTAATCTCGTTGCTGGCATCCTACTGTTCTTATTTGTTTATTATGGTTCGATGTACGCGATGACCCATGCCGATCAAGATCCCGAAGTGGTGAAAACGGCCAAACCCTATTTATTTATCCTGAGTCTTTCGATATTGCCTTTAATGGTTTTTAATACTTTCAAGCAATTCGCTGAGGGTTTAGGATTTACGAAACAAGCCATGAACATTACGATCTGGGGAAATGTGCTGAACGTGGCTATTGCCATAGTACTGGTAAAAGGGATGTTTGGAATTGAGCCCATGGGAGTTCGCGGTGTAGGGATTGCTACCTTGATAGACCGAATCTTGATGATGGCAGTCATGGCTTGGTATGTATTAAATTCCAGTAACTTTAAACGCTACATTCAGCATTTCTCGGTCAAGTTTATTGATTTTTCAAGGGTAAAAAATATATTAAGGATCGGAGCACCAGTTGCGATGCAATATGTATTCGAAATAGGTGCATTTGCTGCTGCGGCATTAATTGCAGGTAAAATTGGAGCCATTGAACAAGCTTCCCATCAGACGGCAATAACATTAGCTGCAATGACCTATATGATGGCTAGTGGAATCGCTTCTGCAGCCACTATCAAGGTAGGAAATGCATACGGCAATAAAAACTTCTTTAGGTTACAGAAATTTGCTACAGTATCCTACCATTTGGTTTTGGTATTTATGATTATCTGTGCCATAATTTTTGCAGCATTGAATCAGTACTTGCCTTACATCATCACTAAAGACCAGGAGGTTGTCGTTATGGCTGCTCAATTATTGATCATTGCAGGTATGTTTCAATTATTTGACGGTACACAAGTTGTAGGTTTAGGTACCCTGCGTGGAATGGGAGATGTAAATATCCCAACTTTCATCACCTTCTTTGCCTATTGGATCGTTGGAATTCCTACCGCTTATCTTTTTGGGATAACGCTTCAGATTGGGGTGAAAGGAATTTGGTATGGATTAACCTTAGGATTATTGACCTCTTCGATCTTGCTATACCTAAGATATCGCTATATGGTGAATAAGAAATTGCCAAGACATCAGATTTTGGCAACAGGATAAAATAAAACGGGCAAGGAATAAACCTTGCCCGTTTTTTTATTTTTAAAGCCGATTAAATTACTCGGTCAGCATCCCAATTTTCTAAATAATCTGCGACTCTACGGATAAATTGTCCGCCGAGTGCACCATCAATAACACGATGATCATAAGACATTGAAATGTACATCATATGCCTTACAGCGATTACGTCGCCATATTCTGTTTCTAAAACCGCTGGTTTCTTCTTAATAGTGCCTACCGCCAAAATAGCTGCTTGCGGCTGGTTGATTATCGGCATACCGAAGATATTTCCAAATGCACCAATATTGGTAAAAGTAAAAGTACCTCCCTGCGTATCATCAGGTTTCAATTTATTCGCGCGAGAACGATTGGCTAAATCATTTACAGATCTCGATATACCGGTCAAACTCAATTGATCCACATTCTTAATAACAGGAACAATCAGATTTCCAGTTGGCAATGCTGCTGCCATACCAATATTAATGTTCTTTTTACGAATAATGTTATAGCCATCAACAGATACATTCACCATTGGAAAATCCTTAATTGCCTTGGCAATCGCTTCGATAAATAATGGGGTAAATGTGATGTTTTCACCTTCGGATTTTTTATATGCGTCTTTTACTTTATTCCTCCAGTTTACCAAATTAGTCACATCTGCTTCAACAACTGAAAACACATGCGGTGAAGTTTTTACACTCTGTACCATATGATCGGCAATTAACCTACGCATACGATCCATTTCGATAATTTCGGAGTCGCCATGATTACTTTTCACACTTTGTACCGGTGCTGACTCCACATGTTCAGGAACTTGTTTAGTAGGTTCCGGTTCAGACGGTGCTGAAGGTTTCGGAACTTGATTGCCTTTATTTTTTTCCAGGTAATTTAAAACATCTTGCTTGGTTACCCTTCCTTCACCACCTGTCCCAGGGATGCTATCCAATTCTTGCTGAGAAATACCCTCCTGCTGAGCGATATTCCTTACCAATGGTGAATAGAATCTTATTCCTGAGTGGATTTCTTGATGATTTTCATTGAAAGATGGTTTATTTTCAATTTGATCAATACCTGGGATTTGAGTTTCCTCTATTTTCTCTTCAGTGGAATCCTCGACCTTATCTTCGATAGGAGGATAGGATTCACTTGGGGTTTCTGTTTGTAAATCAGATTCAGGGGATTCAGTTTTAATTTCAGATTCTTCCGTTTCAGGACCATCGATTTCAATTAAAGCAATTACTTCACCCACCTGAACTACTTGGTTCTCTTCGAACAATCTTTCTTTTAAAATACCAGAGACTGGAGATGGGACATCAGAATCGACCTTATCGGTAGCAAGTTCCACGACTGCCTCATCTTCCTCAATTTGGTCTCCTACCTGCTTTACCCATTTTGTTAGAGTAGCTTCAGAAACGCTCTCTCCCATCTTAGGTAACACTAGTTTATATATAGCCATCTACTTATATTTGGATTGTTAGATTACTAAGTTAAATATTAATACTTACTTGACAAGTGAACAAAATTAAATATTTTACAGGATAAAAGCCACAAAATATCATTCTGTTAATTCTCCATTTCTGATTGAAATAAATTCCAGAGCATCAGGAGTGCCTGAGCAGTAGTACGTTCTATATTTATGAGTCGATCATGATGGAAATGAAACAACTTGGTTCTAACTTCATTTTTACCGGCTATCGCTACCCAAACCGTACCGACAGGTTTTTCTTCAGTACCTCCATCTGGCCCCGCGATACCGCTGGTTGCAATGGCATAATCAGTATTCAATTTTTCCTTTGCTCCTTTCGCCATTTGAATCACGGTTTCTTCACTCACTGCGCCAACCTGCTTCAATGTATCCTTACTGACACCTAAAATATGCTCTTTAACTTCATTAGCATAGGCAACAATAGCTCCATTGAACATCTTACTTGAACCTGGTATCTCTGTAATTAATCGAGCAATATTTCCTCCTGTACAACTTTCAGCTGTTGCTAAAGTTTTATGCTTTGCCGTAAATTCTTGAACGATAACTTGTTCAAAGCTTATATCTTCCGTTGCTACTACCGCATCGCCTATTCTCTCCACCAATCTGTTTTTCCAAACTTCAGCTTCCTGGTTTAAAAGTTCTAGATCTTTTCCTGTAACTGTAACCCTAAGTCTGACCAATCCAATTTTAGGGAGGTAAGCAAGATGAACATTCTCGGGAAATTCATTTTCAATATCTGAAATATGTTCTGCTAAATGCGATTCTCCAATCCCAACGGTAAGGATATATTTATTGACAACCTGTTCTTCCGTTTTAAAATCCTTAAGTTTTGGAAGAACTCGGTGAGTCATTAGGTTCTTCATTTCAAATGGGACTCCAGGTAGAAAAACATAAATCTTCCCTTCGTGCTCCACCCACATACCTGGGGCAGTACCCCAATCATTAAACAGTACATCGCAATTTTCTAGAACATCGGCCTGCCCTTTATTTATATCAGGCATGGTCCTGTTAAACCGCTGAAATATTTGTCGGACGTGATCCATTACCTCAGGATTATGGACCAAGGTCGTATTGAAAAACTTGGCAGCCGTAAATTTGGTGACATCGTCTTTGGTTGGCCCCAGACCACCGGTGCAAATAATAAGATCCGCACGGATACTGGCATCGGAGAGCGCTTTTTTAATATGGTCCTCGGCATCGGTAATGGAGGTAATCTGTTGAATATGGATTTGTTGGGCAAACAGTTCCTGGGCAATCCAAGCGGAATTGGTATCCACGATCTGTCCAAGCAAGATCTCATCACCAATGGTAATAATTTCAGCTTTCATAGATATAGTGTTTAGGAGTTATTAATATGTGTAATGACTCTGTCTCTTGGTTAATTTTAAATCCTGAAGAATCGATGCCTTAGCTCGGATCGTTATATTGTAACTTTTGAATCTTCCAAATGGTACCCATCCGACAGACATGTCCCAACAGTGCAAATCTCGATAGATGCTCACCTGGGTCATTGACGCTTCGTTTTGTATAAAGTCATATCCGGTATTGAACTGTACCTTCCATTTTGGGGTCACATTGAAATCACCATGCACATTGACCGTACTGGTCAATCTAGTACTCATTCGTCCCAATTGACCGTCCCAAGTACGGTTATAATTAAAACTAAATGAACCGGCCAAGTTCCAAGGGATATTAAAATCCACAAAGGCATTCGGATCCGTACTGATCCTTGCCAATGCTTGAGCTTGTTCAGGGGTCAAGTTTGGCATCGCACTTCGGAGAGAGTCAATATTATCGCCTCGGTTTTGATTGGCTTTTGGATTTAAGCTATAGTCAAAGGATAGTCCGAAATTCGTTAAACGAGCTAATGTACCATCTTTGACAGCAAATCGATCAATTCTGGTTCCGGTATACCTATCATAGGAATAAGCATCCAATATACCATTGAAATTGACATTTACCTTTTTGTCAAAAAGAGCAGTCCTTCCGGAAAAACTGATTGGCGAAAGTTTTAATGAGTCAGCAGCGACGTTATAGTTACCACTAAATGTTAAGCCCTGAATAATCGGCACTTTCTTTACACCTTTTCCTGTGGTATCCTTATCATTTCGAATCTTAGCTTCCAAGTTATTATCGACAGAGAAACCGATACCAAATGATTTTCCTGCAGAAGGAGTACCATAGAGTGCACCTTCAAATATGGAATATTGCTTATAAACACCGCTTGCATCTGTATAATCACGATAGAAGCCATATCGAGGATCGGCAAAGTCAGGTCGGTAATTTAAATTGATGGATGGAGTGATGGTATGACGCATGGCCTCGATCTTACCAATCTTTTTATTCATCTGACCATAGATTTTTGTCGAAAGTCCAGATGATACAGAATAATCATAAGCACGTTTGAATCCCTGCAGGGTATCTCTCACGTTGACAAAACCGAAAGGCTCATTCTGCAACCTGTTTCTATAATATTGTAAATACCAACGCTCGGTATAGTTAAATGAGGTATTGAATTGGAAATACTTCAAAACATTCAAGCTTAAGCTGACTGGGATATTATGCTGCATCCCATTGGTAAACTCGTTTAATGTTTCCTTTCTGAATAATAGAGAATCTTTGGTGACAAGCCTGTTCTGAGCTTGTAAGCTATAACCTACCGTGATCCTTTGATACCATTTTTGTTCGCCGATACGGTCTTTTGAATCGAATGGATTAAAGGTAGCAACACTTAAGCTCATGGTGGGCAAGTCAAGGTTCAAGTCGCCATTAGTTAAATTTTGCTCATGGGACATGTTTGTTGTAAAGTTAACTTTCCCATCAGCAAATACCTTTCCGTATGCAATCGATGATCGCATACTGTTGTTGGTAGCAAGCATGGGATTATACCCATTTGCTGTTGCGGAATTTCTATAGTTATTTCGCGAACCAAAGTTAACCGATGCGGAGAACGAAGTCCCCGGATTAGCTTCCTGACGTTGCGAGTGGTTCCAAGTAAAGCGGAATTCCTTACTTCTACCATAATCATCAGTTCCTTCGACCCCTTGGACATATGACCCATATTCTAGGGAGAAGTTACCATTGAATTTATAGTTCTTTAAATATTGTGTCCTGACATTGGCTACCCAAGTTCCTTTTGAATAGAGCGTACCCCGGATTTCAGAATCCCAATAATCATTAAAGGTCAGGTACCAGCCCAAGTCACGCATTGCAAAGCCCCTTGATGCATCTTCACCAAAAGAAGGGAATAAGAATCCCGAGCTTTTCTTATCCTGTTTCGGAAAAAATCCAAAAGGGATGGCTAAAAATTTGATGGGAATATTTTCAACGACCAGATAAGAAGGTCCGGCAATGATTTGATTTTTGGTGATGACCCCTTTGGTTATTTGTATTCCAAAGTGGGTATGGGGATAAGGTAGATTACAGGTTGAGTAGAGTCCTTTGTATAGGGACATTTCATCATAGATATTTTTTCGCACCTCTTTGGCTTGAATATATCCACCGTCGACTTCGGTCATTACCCCAAAAGTTTTAGGGACCTGCGTTTTATAATTATAGATCAATGAATCCACCGCTATTGGGGATTCACCGGGCATTATGACGACAGGCCGGCCGACATACTTACCATTGTGGTCGATCACTCCTGTAGCAAAAAGTACATTTGTATTTCTATCCAAACGGATATAGTCGGCTGCAAGTTCGAACCCTTGATATTTTACTTTTGCACCTTTGTATAGATGGAGGATATTTTTACTAACCTCATTCCATGAGGAATCATTGGCAGAAATAGTCACAACGGTTTCCAATCCACCTTGATCTTTCATATGGACTGTATCCTGACCACTAACTTCTTTAAAATTATTTTTGCTGGTATCAGTAGGGATAGTATCTCTTTGGAGGGTATCTATTGTAACATTTTGCTTGGTAGAATTAGTCTCCACCTGAGCCTGCAGCACAGAAATCCCTATAAAAAAAAACAGAATGGAAAGTAAAAAACAACTTAAGGCCTTCAAAATGAAATATGAATGTTATTTTTGTGCTAATTTTAAACTCTTGTTGGCAAAAATAGTCAAAAATCAATAACAAATATTAGGTTTTTGATAAAGTTAATCATATTTAACAGTTTACTTTAACAATGTTGCCAGAGAGACTTAAATAATAACGTTAACTATGAATTTCAATAAATCCATAAAAATAACCTTATCGGTACTAGCAGTCTTGTTACCGATGATTTTCTTAAGTACGATTGTTAATTCACAGGAAAAAGAGGATCAAGAGAATAAACCAGAACAAACTACCCAGAACAATAAAACTTTTAAACTGGTCGTTATCGACCCGGGTCATGGAGGTAATCTACCAGGAGCAAGAGGACGGATATCATTGGAAAAGGATATTGCCCTTGATGTGGGTAAGAAATTGAAAGCAGCAATTGAAAAAGATATGCCCGGCGTAAAGGCCATGTTAACTCGAGAGACCGATATTGATGTACCATTTCACGAGCGAACTGCTTTGGCCAATAAAAATCATGCAGATTTATTTATCTCCATACACTGTAATTCTGCTGATTCAGATCGTAAGGTTAAGGGTAAAAATGGAAAATATGTTACTCAAACCATTCGTAGACCTGGAGTAAGCGGAACAGAAACGTTTGTATGTGGTTTTAATAGATTGCAGAGAGGTGAATCAGAGGTTGCTGTAAGAGAGAATGCGGATATCTTATTTGAGGAAAATTACCAGGAAAATTATGGGGGATTTGATCCAAATGATCCATCGACATACATTATTTTCTCTATGCTAAAAAGAACTTACAGGGACAAAAGTATAAGGTTAGCCACATTTATTCAAAATGAATATGTGAAGAAAGGCCGTCCCAACAGGGGAGTTCAAGAACTTTCACTTCAAGTTTTGGCATATGCAGCTATGCCAGCGGTATTAACGGAGATAGGCTTTATTTCCAATCCTGAGGAAGAGAAATTTATGGTATCGGAAGATGGACAAAATGAGATTGTTGCAAATCTTGTGGATGCAATAAAGCATTATAAGACTAGTTCAGGATTGCAATAGGTATAATATTTGATAATAAACAGAAACGAAAAGGAGACATTGGAGAATTTTATTAAATCGAGAAAGGGAGTGTTAAGAAAAGTTGGGGTTGCACTAACTTGTATTTCAGTTTTGTTGTTGGCGAGTTTTAGGCCAGTTGAATATTTAGAAGATCAGGGAGGTCCCAGGAAATTAAAGACCATTGTATTAGATCCTGGCCACGGCGGACATGACTCAGGGGCCGTTGGAAGACAGTCAAAAGAAAAAGACATTGCCCTGCAGATCGCTTTGAAGTTAGGCAAGAAAATCGAACGAGAATTTCCGGGAATTAAAGTTATTTATACCCGTACCACGGATGTATATCCAAAGTTATATGAACGTCCGGCATTGGCAAATAAACACCATGCTGATCTTTTTATATCTATTCACTGTAACTCTGGCGGAGCAAGTAGCAGAAGGGTGAAAAACAGCCGCGGGAAATATGTGACTCAACGAGTTCTGAATACTTCAGCAAAGGGCACTGAAACATTGGTTTTAGGTTTTAGCCGTACAGGTGATCAAGATGTGGCAATACGTGAAAATGCTTCGATTTTGATGGAGGATAACTATAAAGAAAACTATGGAGGGTTTGACCCAAAAGATCCCTCAACCTATATTGTATTTTCTTTGATGAAAAGAAAATTTAGGGAACAGAGTATCAGACTTGCATCTTATATGCAAGATCAATTTCAAAATTCCAATAGAACAGACCGTGGAGTTAAGGAACAGTCATTGGCGGTTCTTGCTACAGCAGGGATGCCAGCAGTTTTGACTGAGATTGGATTTATCTCGAATCCCGATGAAGAAAGATTTATGATGTCATCAGCAGGGCAGGAATCAATTGTCAATGATTTGTTTAATGCTATAAATACTTATAGAAAAAGCATAGAAAAATAAACTTTTTCTTAAATTGGCAGAAGCAACAGAGTTAAAAGTATTTAAACAGAGGTAATTTTGAAAATATCAAACGAAACTAAAGTCGGGGCATTAACGAGTATTGCAATTGCAATTTTATTTATTGGTTACAGTTTCCTGAAAGGAAACAACGTCTTCAGCAGTGAAAACACATTTTATACAGAATATGATAATGTAGATGGTCTAGCAGTATCAAAGCCGGTTTTAGTGAGTGGATTCCAAATTGGTCGTGTATCAAAACTTACGCTGCAACCCAATGGCAAAATCAGAACTGAATTTAAGATCAAAAATGAATATGATATTCCATCTAATACTGTAGCTCGTATTGTTAGTGCCGATTTATTAGGCAGTAAGGCGATCGTATTTGAATTGGGGAATAGTACTACAATGGCCAGGAATGGTGACCCCTTGCTTTCAGATGTTCAAGCAAACCTGATGGAAAAGGTTGAACCATTGCAGAAAAAGATAGAAAACTTGGTTGTAAAATTGGATTCAGTACTTTCAGGTGTAAACTCTGTATTGGATGAAAACTTCCAAAGAGACTTCAAAAGCAGTGTTCATAGTATTTCTGTATCGTTGAAGAATCTTGAGAAAATCACCGGAGATGTGGATGGATTGATGGGAGCTGAGAAAAATCGCTTAAGCAATATTCTTTCCAACATGGAGTCCATAACGATGAACTTCAAGAATAACAATGAGAAAATTAACTCTATTCTTGCTAACCTAGATAATCTTTCCGACGATCTATCTAAAACTGAGATTAAAGCTACAGTGGACAACGCGAATCAAGCGATGAAGGATGTAATGGAAATTACCAATAAAATTAATACGGGTGATGGATCATTAAGTCAGTTGATTCATGATGAGAAACTTTATAATAATTTAACCAATGCTTCGGAGAATTTAGATCAATTGGTTAAAGATTTAAAAGAAAATCCAGGTAAATATCTGAAGATTTCAATCTTTGGAAAGAAAGACACGAAATAGAGCTTTCAGATTATTTTTTTCTATAAAATAGCTCAGTATAAAAAAGTAAAAGGGTTCAGTTGATTTCTGAACCCTTTTACTTTTTTATGTACCTAGAATTATTTTTTCAATGTTTCGTCTAACCAGCTAAAGAATTCCCGCTGCCAAACTTGTGCGCTTTGACCAGAAAGCACCCAGTGGTTTTCGTCTGGTAAATAGACTAACCTACTTTTAATTCCACGTAATTGAGCTGCTTGAAAAGCTTCTAATCCTTGCCCGATAGGTACACGAAAATCTTTTCCACCTTGGAAAATTAATATAGGTGTATCCCATTTATCAACATGGTTGCTAGGGTTGAATTGCGTATATGTTTTCTCATTTGACTTGTCCCAATACGGACCTCCCAAATCATGATTGGCAAAGAAAAGCTCTTCGGTGGTTCCATACCATGATTTCATATCAAAAAGTCCACAATGTGAAATAAAGGACTTAAACCTTCCTTCATGAACACCCGCCAATTGGAAAACAGAATATCCACCATAACTAGCACCTACAGCGCCTAGGCGATCATTGTCGACATATGGTTCTTTAGCAATGTCATCAATTGCAGATAAATAATCTTGTATCGCTTGACCTCCCCAATCTTTTGATATCTGTTCATTCCACTTAACGCCCCAACCTGGCATACCTCTTCTATTTGGTGCAATAACAATATAGCCTTGAGATGCCAATAATTGAAAATTCCAACGAAATGAATAGGATTGAGTTGTGGCAGATTGTGGACCTCCTTGACAGAATAGCAAGGTTGGGTATTTTTTACTGGGATCAAAGTTTGGTGGATAGATCACCCAAGAAAACAAGTCTAAACCATCTGTAGCTTTTGTCACCCTAGCTTCTACTTTAGTTTCAGCAACTGTACTATATAATTGATCATTTACTGAAGTTATAGGGTTCAGTTTTTTAGATTTGAAGTTAAATAGAAATACCTCTGGAGCTTGGGTCATCGTGGTTGAAGTTACCACTAATCCCTCTTTGGTCTCACCAACAATGCCAGTAATATCGAAATTTCCCGAGGATAATTTCTTGATATTTGGCAAAGCCATATTCTTGAGGTTTGCTGGTACAGACAGTTCAAATATTTGAATTGTTCCTTCAGTTGGTGCAACGAAATAAATCTTTTTGCTATCCTTACTCCAAGCATAAGAATTGACGGTTCCATCCCAATGAGCCGTTAGGTTCAATTTTAATCCTGTATTCGGATCTTGAATGTAGATATCATTTTTGTCGGCTTCATATCCGTCGGTTTTCATGCTCAACCAGGTTAGTAATTTTCCATCCGGACTATACCCAGGAGTGTTGTCATAACCTTGCATACCTTCTGTTAGGTTTGTGGTATTGCCTGACTGTAGATCATATTTATAGATATCCGTATTGGTACTCTGCGCATAGTCAGTTCCGAATTTCTTCTTACAGACATATAGAACAGCCTTGCTGTCTGGAGTCCAGGCAAAATCTTCTGCAGCACCAAAAGGCATTGTTGGCGAATAAAAAGGCTCATCTCCTAAGATATCCTTAGCCTCCCCTATCTTTCCATTTTCATATGAAGCAATAAATGGATGATTAAATTTTCCATCATTCCATGTATCCCAGTGTCGGTAATCTAAATTATCATAGATATAAACATTGGATTTTGGAAGGTCCTTATACTTATCGGTACTGTAATATGGCTTTAGAAGCACCTGCTTACTGAAAAGAATCTGTTTACCATCAGGGGAAATTTTGACATTTTCTAAGCCACCTTCATAATTAGTTAATTGAACGGCATTTCCATCTTTTAGACTTTTTTTCCAAATCTGGCCTTTAAAAAGATAAAGAACTTGATCTCCATCCACATTCAATACAGATTCTGAACCTGCATCAGTTGTGAATTGTACGGGCGAACCTCCCTTAACAGGGATAACAAATAAATTTTTCTCGGATTTATTTTCTTCGAATTGATAGTTGGAAACCCCATATATAAGGTGAGTACCGTCGGTAGAAAGACCTTCGGCACTTACTCGTCCCAGCTCCCAAAGTTTCTTAGGGCTTAAAGGTTCAACATTTCCAGAGCGCCTGACACGGTTCTCTACTTTTGGACGTTCCACTTTCTGAGGAACTTCCTTTCCTTCTTGTGCAATAACCATATTATTGATCAATAAGAATGCGCCAATCCATGATATCTTGTGCATATAAAACAAATTTGCCTGCCAATTTACTAAAGTTGGCAGGCAAAATGAAATTACATACTAATGTCCACGGCTGACTTTCCAAAATAATAGCCAGATGCTGGTCAAGTACATTCTTATGGATGTTCTACTTAGCTTGATCATTGCTTTTCAAATTGGTACCAATTTATTTTTGTCGATAAACGCATCAATACAGCAAGAATGATGAATAAACCAACGGTTCCTACAATTAAAGAGTAGTCTCTAAGTTGTAATAACACAAAGATAAAGGTATAGAATAATGCTAAGATGGCACTAAAAACCAGTGCTGATTTCATGTCTTTTGTAATTGCTTTAATAAAAGATGATATTAAAATTATGGTTGCAACCGCGGCAATTAAATAGGCTAAGTTAAATCCTATATGTTCTGAAATGGCTAGCAACAATGCGTAAAACAGTACCATAGCAAATCCAATTAACACATATTGGATAAGATGAACACGTTGTTTTTTAATAATCTCCATAAACACAAGGGATATAAAGGTTAGGGCAATCACCAATGCGCCATATTTAGTTACTCGGGTAGATTTTTGATAATTGTCTACTTGTGGCAAGAAATTAATCTGAACCATATCGTAATCGTCCGAAGTCAATTGGGTTTCTACAACATTAGCATAGTTTGCATCTACGGCGTGGGCACTTTGATAAGTGCGTAAGTTTTCATTGTCACCTGCTAGGTCAAGCCCTTGGAATTTATAGATTCCAGAAGGTTCTCCTGTCCACTGTTGGGATTGCTTTCTGCTGAAATCAGGGATATTCCAAACTGCTTTAAAAGTGCTGTTCACCTCCCTTTCATCAGGTAGAAAATTTCCATTGAAACTTGGATTTGCCCAATTTCCATTCGCTTGGATCTTTGTTTGCTTAGCTAAAGGCAGGAAGTTTAAAGATTTTGAACCTTTAAGATCCAGATTGATTTCAAAAGATTTATTTAATGATTCGTTTCCTTCTAATGGTAAATCAACCGTAAGGTTTTGATTGAATAATTTGAGATCATTTTCAAATTTCCCCATTTCATAGGCTTTCCCGTCCCAAGTAAAGATCGGATTTTTTGAAATTCCTTTTATATCTTGAATACCAAATACCAATTTCGATTCAGCCCATTTCAATTCAGATGTGTTGATTTTTAATTTTTCCAATTCAAAAGGCTTGAAATTTCCTTTGATATTGATTTTGGAATTATAAACAATGGTTTGGTAAATCCCTCTTTTCAATGGTTGAGGTTCTACCGTTGCTTGAATGGAAGCTTGGTCTGCCATTAGAAAGGCATATTCAGTTACCACAGACCTAACTAAGTTAGTGGCTTTTCCATCAGCAGAATTTTCTATCCTTTCCTTAACGACATCATAAGGAACTGCAATTATAGGGCTGGTAATGACTTGATCCATACCCCATTTTCTAGCGATCTCGGATGATACAGATACTTCCCTTTGATTTCTTTCAGAAATCAAATCACCGATAAGACCTAATGGAATTAAGAGGATTAGCATCAAGAAAAAGATGATGAAAATTTTTAATACCAATGAGTCGGTTACTTTTTCTATTAAAGACTTCTGGGAACTGTTCCCTTGACTTTCGAGATTTGAATTATTTTCCATGTTGTGTTGGATTTACTTGTTGTGTTAGTTGCTTGTTGATAATTATTTTTTAATTAGATGTTGGTTCTGACAAATAATGCTTGAATTCATGTGATGAAGCTTAGCCACTTCTTTTCCCTTTAATAAAAGATTGCGATCATTTTGGATAAGCATAAATTTTAAAATAAGTGTTCTCATAATGTTTATTAAAAAGTACTTTGAGTTTCAAAGTAAAGGTGTAAAAAAAATTTTATTTATACGTTTGTTTTATTAAATTTTCCAATGCAATTAAATGATTTTCAAAGGCTTTAACTCCTTTTTCGGTTTTACTGTAACTTGTGTTCGGTTTTCTATCAATAAAAGTTTTACTGACTAAAATATAGCCTTCTTTCTCTAAGTTTTTTAGATTGGAAGCAAGATTACCATCTGTCACCTCCAACAATTCTTTCAAAGAGTTGAAATCATAGGAATCGTTGGCTATTAGGATACTCATAATCTGTAGCCTTACCCTATTTTCAAAAACCTTATCATATAATGTTAAATCTAAGCTCACTTCTTTTCGTACTTTTTATGGACAATGATTCCGTAAACGATATGTAACACTCCAAATCCTAATGCCCAAAACACGACGCCATATCCAGGGAATGCCAAAGCTAACAAGCCCAAACCAATTTCTAAAATTCCTAATACCCTTACTTCTCGAAAAGTAAATACACTCGCTGCTGTTAAGGAAAGTCCATAAAAGATTAAAAGTGATGATGCGACCAACCCAAAAATTCCTTTACTAATAAGTATTAGTGTAAAGAGTCCGCCAGTTACCAAAGGGATAGCCATAGCTTTTAGTAATGCTTTACTTGTAGGATTCCAGATACTTTGACCACTTTTCTTAGCTTTTGCTTTTGCCATGGTCACTCCTACCGAAATAGAAACCACTAAAACAACGATAGCAATACCAATAAGCTTCCAAATTACCTGTTCGTCCAATACATAAAATTCCCTATAGCCAAATAAGCTTTTCGTTCCATATACGACAAAGTACGCAGCGGCAGACCCCAATAATGCAAAACAACCTATCAACACGCCCGATAGTCCGCTAATTGACATAAATTTTGAAGACTTCTCCATCATGGAGCGAATCTGGCCTATTTCTTTTAAGATATCTTTCTGGTCCATAAAAGTACTTTGATTTTCAAAGTAAGGTTAATTATTCCGTACCCGCAAATATTTTTTTACTTTTTTTTCAAAGAAGAATGATTTTTATTCGAGAATGTGAATGGATAGATTTTAAGTTTAGGCAGTTTTGCCAAGCTCTAGACAAAGAACCCCCGCAATAATCAACATGAGCCCTAATAATTGCACGGTCCCTAATGACTCTTTAAAGGCAAAGTATCCTACAAGAGCTAATAATGATATTCCAACTGCAGCCCATATCCCATATGCAACACCGATCTGCATTCCTGCTTTTAAGGATAATGACAATAAATAATATGCTCCCACTACCCCTATGACTGCTACAATAGACGGAACTAGTTTTGTGAATCCTTCAGACTGCCGAGTGCCTAAAGCTCCAATTAATTCTGCAACAATGGCTGCAATTAAATAAATATATTTCATCTCATGTTTAGCTTAGGTGGACTTTTTGAATTCATCAACATCTTGCAATGAATAGAATTTATGGTTCTAATTTATCCAAATCTCTTTGAAATTTTATTGTATTAAAACAAATAAATTCAAATAGGGATAAATTTATCCAATCATTGGCCATATAATTCATTCCAATAATTAAAATTCAAAAGGATTAATAAATCAGTTTCAGTAATTAAATATAGAATTTGAAAACAAGTAAATCAATTTTATTGGTTGACTTTCTTCAGATGAAGTTTTATTTTTCTGAGAACTGGATATAGAAACAGGGACTTAAAAGCTAATAATTCTTAAAAATCGGTAATATTATTGGTTTCACAGGCCTAATAAAAGATTTTCATTAAAATTAGGAGGTTATCAGACAAATAGTTACAAAAAGATAGTGAAAAAATAGAAAAAAAAGCTTGACATATATAGGTTTGGTTTCTATCTTTGTGGCTCAATAAAATCC
>JBEBTR010000042.1:0-23301 GCA_040393725.1 Sphingobacterium endophyticum
AAAATTATGTATTTTTAATCACTGAAAAACTGTATCTATTTTTCAGGACTAGTCATATTAAAAACAAAAAGCTTGGGATTATCTCCCAAGCTTTATAATTTCTTTTCTTTACAATGTTTTTGTCTTTACTTAAGACGCTTTTAATTTCTTTTGAATGTCTTGCACATAGGTTTTGAATTTCTTATCTGTTTCGATAAGGTCTTCAACAGTTTGGCAAGCATAAATTACGGTGGAGTGGTCACGGCCGCCGAAGAAATTACCGATAGATTTCAAAGAAGATTTGGTGTGGTTCTTCGCCAAATACATAGAAATCTGTCTAGCTTGTACGATTTCGCGTTTACGAACTTTAGATTTAACCATTTCAACTGGTACCTCGAAGTATTCACATACTAATTTTTGGATGTACTCCATTGAGATTTCCTTATGGGTATTCTTAACAAAGTTCTTTAACATAGACTTTGCTAAGTTTAGATCAATCTCTCTTTTGTTAAGGGTAGATTGTGCCAATAAAGAAACCATAGCACCTTCCAATTCTCTTACGCTGTTATCAATCTGATTAGCCACATATTCCACTACATTTTCAGGGAGTTCAATACCATCTGAATACATTTTTTTCTTGAGGATTGCCATTCTAGTTTCCAGATCAGGCACTTGAATATCGGCAGATAATCCCCATTTAAAGCGGCTCAACAATCTTTCTTCGAGACCAGAAAGATCTTTTGGTGCTTTATCAGAAGTCAGGATAATTTGCTTTCCTGTTTGATGTAGGTGGTTAAAAATGTGGAAGAAAATATCCTGAGTTTTTTCTTTACCGGCGAAATTATGCACATCATCCATGATAATTACATCCATCGCTTGGTAAAAATTGACGAAATCATTGATTGTATTGTTCTTTAATGAATCAACGAATTGCTGACAGAACTTTTCACAAGAAACATAGATTACCAATTTATCCGGTAAGTTACGTTTGATTTCATTACCTATTGCTTGGGCTAAATGCGTTTTACCCAAACCCACATCACCATAGACCATCAATGGGTTGAAAGAAGTACCTCCTGGTTTATTTGCGACAGCATATCCAGCAGAACGTGCCAAACGGTTACATTCTCCTTCAATAAAATTGTCGAAAGTATAATTTTGATTTAATTGAGGATCAACTTGCAATTTCTTTAAACCCGGAATCACAAAAGGATTCTTGATGTTCTTATTTAATGCAACAGGAACAGGAATAGATTGTTTCTTTCCCTCAGCACCATTACCATTCGAAGGAATGTTGGTGGTGTAAGGTGGGTTAGCAGATGATTTTTCAACAACGATGTTGTATTCTAAACGACCTTGCTCACCCAAGAACTTTTTAACAGTTTTTCTGAGAATACCTACATAGTGTTCTTCCAACCACTCATAGAAGAACAAACTAGGTACTTGAATAGTTAAAACGTTTCCTTCAAGACGTACAGCTTTAACGGGCTCGAACCATGTTTTAAAACTTTGCGTTGGTATATTATCTTTTATGACTGCAAGACAACTTTCCCAAACACTTGTACACGTTTTTTCCATTCTGAATTTGTTAATAACTTGAAAACCAATAATTGACAAAATTTCTGTTCATAACTTTTGCCTACAACGAATATGACAAAAAAAAATGAGCTAAAAAATTAAAAAAGTAAAAAAAAGGCAAGTGGCTAATAAACAATATTTTAATTGTAATTTTTAGCATATTTTATCGAAAAACATAGCGCAAAATTATTTTATTAACACATAAAATTTGCTTTCCATTTTTGGTCAGATTTTAAAGCAAAAATTAAGCAAGACATAATAAATGTGGAAAACTTTTAATAAAAAAGGAAGCCTGTTAGGCTTCCTTATCTAGTCTCTTGATTGTCTTTGAAATAACCGCTTTTAGTTAAGCAATTATCCTACCAAAGTTTCGGTTTTAATGCCTTTCGTTAATTTACGAACTTGTTCTTCAATTCCAGCAGCATCATATCCGCATATATGCCAAAGCTCAGCTTGTTCACCATGCTCAACTATACCATCCGGAATACCTAATCTTACCACATGTGCATCATAACCATGATCAGACATGAATTCTAAGACTGCTGAACCCACACCCCCCGGTAAACATCCATCTTCAACTGTAATAATATTTTTATACTTTTTGAAAACCTCGTGTAACAAATCTTCATCCAGAGGTTTAGCAAATCTTAAATCATAGTGAGCTGGATGTATAGCATCTTCTCTTAAATTTAAAATAGCCTTACTTGCTTCATTACCTATGCTTCCAAAGGTCAAGATAGCTATTTCCTCGCCATCACAGATTTTCCTTCCCTTTCCTATAGGAATTTCTTTGAAAGGAAGTTTCCAATCGGGCATAACCCCATTACCTCGAGGATAACGGATTGTAAAAGGACCTTTATCCGGTAATTGAGCTGTATACATAAGATTCCTTAATTCCTCTTCGTTCATTGGCGATGAAACGATCATATTAGGAACACAGCGCATATAAGCAATATCATAAGCGCCATGATGTGTAGGACCATCAGCACCCACTAAACCTGCTCTATCCAAACAGAAAATGACGTTTAGTTTTTGAAGAGCTACATCATGAACAACCTGATCATAAGCTCTTTGCATGAAAGAAGAGTAGATGTTACAGAAAGGTACGAGACCTTGAGCTGCCAATCCAGCACTAAATGTAACTGCATGCTGTTCAGCAATACCGACATCGAATGCTCTATTTGGCATGGCTTTCATCATAATATTCATGGAAGATCCAGAAGGCATAGCTGGAGTAATACCCATTATTTTATTATTTTTTTCAGCCAATTCAACCAAAGTATGACCAAATACATCTTGGTATTTAGGTGGTTGAGGTTTTTCAGAAATAGATTTTTTTATTTCCCCGGTAATTTTATCAAAAAGACCTGGAGCATGCCATTTAGTTTGATCTTTTTCAGCCAAAGCATAACCTTTACCTTTCACAGTGACAACATGCAATAGCTTAGGACCATTAATATGTTTCAAATCCTCAATTGTCTTCACCAATTTATTGACATCATGACCATCAACGGGTCCAAAATATCTAAAATTTAAAGATTCAAAAAGATTGGAGTTTTTTAATAAAGTGCCTTTAATGCTTTGTTCAAGTTTTTTCGCCCATCCATAAGCGTTTGGACCTTTTTTAGATATCTTTTCTAATACAGAAACTAAATCATCTCTAAACCTGTTATAGCTTTTTGATGTAGTAATACTGGTTAAATATTCCTTCATTGCCCCAACATTCGGGTCAATGGACATACAATTATCATTAAGGATTACGAGAAGGTTTGATTTTTCAATACCAGCATGATTCAGGGCTTCAAAAGCCATTCCACCAGTTAGTGCACCATCGCCAATAATAGCGACATGCTGCCTATCGGTTTCACCCTTATAGGCCGAGGCAACTGCCATTCCTAAGGCGGCAGAAATAGATGTTGAGGAGTGACCGACACCAAAAGAATCATATTCGCTTTCGCCACGTTTTGGGAAACCTGACAATCCACCTAAAATTCTATTGGTATGAAATTGATCTCTTCGTCCTGTTAAAATCTTATGTCCGTAAGCCTGGTGTCCGACGTCAAAGATGATCTGATCATAGGGTGTATTCAACGCATAATGCAACGCCACGGTTAATTCTACTACACCTAAACTCGCTGCAAAATGTCCGCCATTTACAGAAACGATATCAATGATAAACTGTCTCAACTCCTTACAAACCTCCTCAAGTTCCGATTCTTTAAGATTCCTTAAATCAGATGGAAATTGAATTTTTTGTAATAGCGGTCCTGCTTCTACCTGCATAAATGAAAAATTTCAAAATAAGATACAAAGTAACAATTTATTCTTTTAACTATAGAATATATATACAATTTAATCAACCGCATTGTTTTGTTTAAATCAAATCATTTAAGTGAAATTATTCTACCAAATCCTTATTTTTGAGGATATTCTATGGAAGCTACAAACTACGAGATTAAACTGGCGCAATTCGAAGGACCATTCGACTTATTGTTATTTTTTATAGAGCGCGATGAGCTTAATATTCATGATATTCCTATTTCAAAAATAACGGATGATTTCTTGGCATATATCAAACATATGCAATCCTTAAATATAGAATTAGCATCAGAGTTTATTTTTGTGGCTTCTACCTTAATGCGTATCAAAGCAAAAATGCTGCTTCCTCGTCCAGATCTGGATGAAAATGAAAATGAAATTGACTTAAAGAAAGAGTTAGTCCAAAAACTACTCCTATATAAACAATTCAAGGAAGTTTGTGAGGAACTAAAGGTATTGGAAGATACTCGAAGTAAATATTATGAACGCGGGAACACAGAAACAGACCTAAAAATAGCCCGAGATAGTAAAGCCCAAACTATTGATGAGGAACTCTCAACGTTTGACCTGTATAAACTGATGCTTGTATATGAACGTGTGATGTACAATTATGCACATCGCGTACAGGATGTCGTGCATACCGTAGTAAAATATCCCTATACGATTGAACAACAAAAGAAAGCAATTGCTGAACTTATAGAAATTAATAAATCATTAGATTTTTCAGCATTGGCGAAAAGCTCCGAAAATAAAGTTCAATTTGTCTATAATTTTTTGGCCATGTTGGAAATGCTGCAGCAGAAATTATTGGATATAGAAATAGGTTTAGGTTTCAATAACTTCTGGATTGAGAAAAAAGTATCTTAATTCTTATTCAATTTTTCAGCAATATACTTTTTAACTTCTGGTCTGTTTTTCAACTTATCTAATGCCTCCAATAAAAAATTATATTGATTTGAGGAATCCATTTCACGGATAGCTTTTAAGCTTTCAAATCCTGCCTTCATGGCTATGCTGCTTTTATCTGCAAAAGATGCTATCAAACTATCTATTTTAATGGGATCCAACAAGTCATCCACGATTCCTAATTCTAAGGCTTTAATGGTATCAAAAGGTTCCGAATCAAGACATAACTGCAAGAGTTTTTTTTCTGGCATAATCCTTCTTAGTCCAGACATTACTTGAAAAGGGAAAATTCCTAATGCAATTTCAGGTAACCTAAAGTTCAATCCTTCCTTAGCAAATACATATGTACAGCCCAGAATAAAAAGGAATCCACCAGCGATCACATCACCTTCCACAATAGCAATACTCGGTTTATTGAATCTGTCAAAGACCTCTCCTAATGATATTTCCTGATTTGTAATTGCAGGGTTTGGAATGTCTAATTCACGATTCTGAAATGTTTTCAAGTCCATTCCCGCACAGAATACCGGACCATTGGCTTTGAGTACTAATACATGAATGTCCTGATTGTCGTTAGCTATTTTAAGAGCGTGAGCGACTTCATTCACCATTGTAGGGGTAAATGCATTCCTTTTGTTTTCGCGATCAAGAACAAGCGTAAAAACATGGTTATTGATGCTTGTTTGGATGAACTTATAATTCATTGTTAATCAAATTTTGAAATCCCTGCATTAACATGGAAACCTTATCAAAAGAACCTTTATTAAATCTATCCAGCAGTAATTCAGAAGGAATATTACCAACTAATTCATCTTTCGCAAAAGGACAACCACCATAGCCTAAGATTGCACCTTCAAACCTTCTACATCCAGCAGTATATGCGGCATCAATTTTCAATAACGCACTTTCAATCGCAGAATGAAAATGTGCACTAAAAGGAATATCTGGGAATTCTGAAATCAATTTTTGGAATAAACCTTTAATCAATATTACTGTGGCTTCTGATGTAGTATCAGCAATAGAGAAATTCCTAACACCTATAGCATTTAATTTATATACCCATTCAGAAACTAAATCCATGCTCCAAGGATCATTATAGGGATTTCCAAATGCCATAGAAATATAAACTACTAACTCCTGATTGCCATTCCTATCCATTATATCCAATATTTCCCTTACAGTTTGATAAGCATCTGCAATACTGGAGTTGGTATTCTTATTTTGGAAAGTTTCTGAAATGGAAAAAGGATAACCTAAATAATCTATTTTATCTAGTCCAGAACCTATTTCAGCACCTCTTGTATTTGCTATGATGGCCAATAACTTCACCTTATCACTTTTATCCAATCCATCCAATACTTTTATGGTATCACTGAGTTGAGGCACAGCTTTTGGAGAGACAAAGCTTCCAAAATCAATGCAATCAAACAAGTTGCTATTTATCAATTGATTGATATAGGCAATCTTTTTATGAGTTGGAATAAAATGTTGAATACCCTGGATAGCGTCTCGAGGACAATCAACTAAGGTTACAGTTTCTTTATTAGGCATCTTTTTTAATTTCTCTAGCGATTACCATCCTTTGTATGGAGCTGGTACCTTCGCCAATAGTACACAATTTAGCATCCCTAAAGAACTTTTCAGCGGGAAAATCTTTTGTAAATCCATAACCACCAAGAATTTGAACAGCATCATTCGATACTTCTACCGCAGTTTCAGAAGCGAATAATTTAGCCATTGCACCCTCTTTAGTGACTTTAAGACCATTATCTTTAAGATCACCTGCCTGACGGATCAATAATTCTGAGGCATTAATCTTGGTAGCCATATCTGCTAAATTAAAACCAACGGCTTGGAAATCAAAAATTTTAGTTTGAAACTGTTCGCGTTCGTTGGCATATTTCAATGCACATTCATAGGCACCCCTGGCAATACCTAAAGAAAGGGCAGCAATAGAAATTCTACCACCATCCAATAACTTCAGTGCTTGAACAAATCCATCACCAATTTCACCAATCAATTGATCTTTATGTATTCTACAATTATCAAAAAATAGAGATCCTGTTTCAGAGGCACGCATACCTAACTTATCCATTTTAGCACCTGCAGAAAATCCTTCAGTTCCTTTTTCGACGATAAAAGCAGAAATTCCTTTTTTATCACCTTTTTCACCTGTTCTAGCCATTACTACGGCCACATCTCCTGAAATTGCATGGGTAATAAAAGTTTTATCACCATTAAGAATAAAATAGTCTCCATCTTGGATTGCGGTTGTATTCATACCACCCGCATCCGATCCAGAACCTGGTTCTGTTAATCCCCAAGCGCCAATCCATTCAGCTGTTGCTAATTTAGGTAGGTATTTTCTTTTCTGATCTTCATTTCCAAAACTTAGGATATGATTGGTACATAGAGAATTATGGGCAGCAACAGATAATCCTATAGACCCACAAACTTTAGATATTTCATCCAGAATGGTTATATATTCTTGATAATTAAGTCCGGATCCCCCATATTCCTCAGGAACTAAAATACCCATAAACCCATGATCACCTAAATTCTTAAATAATTCAATAGGAAAAATTTGGGACTCATCCCATTTCATTACGTTAGGTTTTATGTAGGTATTAGCAAAGTTTCGAGCACTTTCCCTAACTAAGGTTAATTGTTCTTTGGAACCTAGGTTATACATAATATTATTTTAATTAAGTTTATATTTGGGTTATTATTATTTTTTACAAATATTATAAAAAACAAATTATATTTTATGATATTTATAAAAATTAAAATAATTATACCATTATAAATTACATTATTTCAATATAATTATGCGAGGCCAATTAGAAGAACTCCAAAAAAAACGGGAAAAACTATTGCTAGGGGGAGGTTTGGATAAAATCCAAAAACAGCACGAAAAGGGTAAATTATCGGCATGGGAACGGGTAATGTACCTGTTGGATGATGACCGTAATTTCACAGAGATTGGAGTATTTGCGGCAGACGGGCAATATGAAGAACACGGAGGCTGTCCGAATGCGGGAGTTGTTGTGGTGATGGGTTATGTAAAAGGAAGGTTATGTATCATTGTATCAAACGATGCGACAGTTAAAGCAGGGGCCTGGTTTCCGATGACCTGTAAGAAAAACCTAAGGGCGCAAGAAATCTCAATGGAAAATCATATTCCAATCATATATTTAGTTGATTCAGCAGGGGTTTATTTACCAATGCAATCGGAAATTTTTCCAGATAAAGAACATTTTGGAAGGATATTTAGGAATAATGCAAAGATATCCTCGATGGGAATTCCACAAATTTCTGCTATTATGGGATCATGTGTTGCTGGCGGAGCATATTTACCAATCATGTCAGATTATGCTTTAATAGTGGAGGGTACCGGATCGGTATTTCTTGCGGGCTCCTATTTAGTTCGTTCTTCAATAGGTGAGGTAATAGATAATGAAACTCTTGGTGGTGCTGAAACACATTGTGAAATATCAGGAGTAACAGATAACAAATATCCAAATGATGAAAGTTGTTTGGATGCTATCAAGAATATTGTTGACAAATTTGGTTCAGAACCTACTTTTCAATATTCAAGAATTGAATCTAAATCACCAGAATATCCGATAGAAAGGTTATATGAATATATGCCAGAAGACCGATTGAAGCCTTATAATATGGTTGAGATTCTTAAGTGTATTGTAGATAAAGATACTTTAGAGGAGTATAAACAAGACTATGGGAAAACCTTAATTTGCTCATTAGCAAGGATTGATGGTTGGGCAGTAGGCATTGTAGCTAATCAAAGAGAAGTAGTGAAGGCAAAAAAGCCAGGTAATTCTACAGAAATGCAAATGGGAGGGGTAATATATTCAGATTCGGCGGACAAGGCTGCTCGATTCATAATGAATTGTAATCAACAGAAAATACCATTGATATTTTTTCAAGATATAACGGGATTCATGGTTGGATCCAGGGCCGAACATGGTGGAATAATAAAAGACGGTGCAAAAATGGTTAATGCTATGGCCAATTCTATTGTTCCTAAATTTACCTTTATCGTTGGCAATAGTTATGGAGCAGGAAATTATGCTATGTGTGGAAAAGCATATGACCCAAGATTAATCTATGCATGGCCTACAGCAAAAATAGCTGTTATGAGCGGTGCATCGGCAGGAAAAACCCTCTTACAAATTCAAGAAGCTGCATTAAAATCAAAAGGAGTAGCTCTCAGTGATGAGGATAAAAATAAATTATTAAAAGAAATTGAAGACCAATACAACATACAGCTAAGTCCTTATTATGCAGCATCACGATTATGGGTAGACGGAGTTATAGATCCCATAGAAACAAGAAAGATCATATCGATGGGCATTGAGGCTGCAAGCCATAATACAGATATTGGAAAATATAATGTCGGAGTCATTCAAACCTAATTCATATTTCATAAAAAAGGACTTCCAGTGAAGTCCTTTTTCTATATCATTTTTAGATTCTTTACAATTTTTAATAGATCAATGGTATTTTCACAACCTGTTTTTTGAAGGATATTTTTACGATGAGTTCTAACCGTGTGAATACTGATGAATAACTCATTAGCGATTTCTTCACTTGTTTTTGCTTCATCAAGTAATTTAATAATTTGAATTTCTCTTTTAGTAAATTTTAGACTTGATTGTTCATTAATATCCGCTTTGGATTGAATATTATAATAAGAAGGAAATCCATTAGAACCAATAAAATGTAATTCTGGAATATCTGAGGTTTTAATATTACTTACGTCCATATGTTGGACAATCGTTTTCAAAACTGCTTTATCACTAACTTCATAAGCAGCAGTTTGTTGCATTATTCTAATATATTCTGAATTAGCATGTCTCAATCGATAATCATGGATTATCTTATAATGTTTTTGCTGTTCGATAGGTAATGATAAGCAGAAATCAAGAGCTAAATGCTCATGTTTCATAAATATTTCCTTGTCTTGGGGATGAATAATATCAAAAAGATGCTCTAAAGAAAAATCTATAGCCTTGTATCCTAGAACATGGGATACTTCATTTGAACAGGTAATAATCTTTGGGTCTATACAATCATAAATAAAGTAATATAGATCCAATTTTAGATCTAAATGATTGTTAAACTCCTTAGATTCCACCAGCTTCAGCCTTTCGATAAGGTCATTGGCTGTTTTTAAAAATTCATTCCATTCCAAAACTTAACAATTCAAACTACTTAGTTTTCCTGTTTAAAAGCATTCCATCCCTGTGCTTTGATCTCGTAAACATTTCCAGATTTAGAAATCATCATACATCCTTCAGAAGGTTCTGTGATATGTCCAATAATACTGATATCCATGTTGTTTTTGATTTTTTCAAAATCACTTTGAGGGACAGTAAATAGCAATTCGTAGTCTTCACCACCACTTAGAGCACATACAGTAGGATCTAAACCAAATTCACGAGCAGTATCATAAGTCATGGGATCAATAGGTATTTTCTCCTCATATAACTTACAACCTACATTCGATTCTCTACAAATATGCAGTATCTCAGAAGCTAACCCGTCAGAAACATCAATCATTGCATGAGGTATGACATCAATTGAAGCTAAAAGATCAACAATATCCTTTCTTGCCTCTGGTTTTAATTGACGTTCGATAATATAGTCCTTACCTTCCAAATCTGGTTGAATATTGGGATTTTCAAGATAGATTTGTTTTTCTCTTTCTAATAATTGAAGTCCAACGTAAGCTGCACCTAAATCTCCTGAAACACAGATCAAGTCACCTTCTTTAGCAGCAGAGCGATAGGCGATACGTTCAGTATCTGCATAACCAATGCTAGTAACAGAAATTACCAATCCTTGAGTTGAGGTACTAGTATCCCCTCCAACGAGGTCTACATTATAATTCTGACAAGCTAAAAGCGCACCTTCATAAATTTCTTCAACAGCCTCAAGCGGGAATTTCGATGATAAACCAATAGAAATAGTTACCTGACTAGCGATTCCATTCATGGCATAGATATCACTTAAATTAACTTGTATAGCTTTATAACCCAAGTGTTTAAGTGGAACATATCTTAAATCGAAATGAACATTTTCTAATAAAAGGTCAGTAGAAATTAATGTTTTCTTATTGTTAAAATCCAATACAGCCGCATCATCACCAATCCCTTTAACCGTACTTTTTTGAGTTAGTTCTACAGCTTGAGTGAGATGGTTTATCAAACCAAATTCACCGATTTCATTTAAATTTGTTTTTTCGCTATTTTCAAATATGCTCATCTTATAATCCTAGTTTAGCTGAAATATCCAACATGCGTTCAATAGGTTTTTGAGCGCGTTTAATAATATCTTCAGGCAGAGTAATTTCAGGTTGTTCGTAATACAAACAGTTATAAAGTTTTTCTAAGGTATTTAATTTCATGTGCGGGCAATCATTGCAAGCACATAAGTTATTTGGAGGAGCTGGAATAAAAGTTTTAGAAGGGCTTGCTTTTTGCATTTGATGCAAAATACCGGATTCGGTAGCGACGATAAAAGTATCGGTAGGATCTTCAATGGTAAATTTAAGCATACCAGAAGTTGATCCTATATAATCAGCCTGCGCTAAAATATGTTCTTCACATTCAGGATGGGCAATAAACTTGGCATTTGGATATTCAGCTCTCAATGCATCAATTTTTTCTTGAGAGAAAATTTCATGCACCATACAAGCCCCATTCCAAAGGACCAAGTCTCTACCTGTTTTTTTCTTAACGTAATCACCAAGATTACGGTCAGGTCCAAAGATTATCTTTTGATCAGCAGGAAGGCTTTCAACAATTTGTACTGCATTGCTAGAGGTACAGACTATATCGGAAAGAGCCTTTAATTCAGCAGTACAATTGACATAAGTTATCACTAAATGATCAGGATATTTTTCTTTGAATTTAGCAAATAGGTGAGGAGGGCAGCTATCAGACAATGAACAGCCAGCTTTTAAGTCGGGAAGAAGGACTTTTTTAGAGGGTGATAATATTTTAGCAGTTTCTGCCATAAAATGTACACCGGCAAAGACAATTACATCAGCATCTGTTTTGGCAGCTTGTTGAGATAAGCCTAAACTATCGCCAATATAATCTGCAATATCTTGAATTTCAGACTCTTGATAGTAATGTGCTAAAATAACAGCATTTTTTTCTTTTTTAAGTCTTTCTATTTCTTTTACCAGATCAAGGCTTGGGTCTATTGCAACATCAATATATCCTTTAGCCACTAAGTCTGTTTCAAATGTTGTATTCATTTGGTTTTTCTAAATTGATTTCTGCCTGTTTGACTATCTAATAACACAAAAGTAAAGAAAGAAAACGAAACGAAATCCACATTCCTTTTTTTCAATAAATAATAACTCTTTTTTTAAAGAAGAATCTTGTTGTTTATTAGTCTGTGGAAAATGGGGAAAATTCTAGATGATTTTATTTTTTTAAGTGGAAATTATATAGTTATTCACAACTTATCCACAGGATTTGGAGTCTTATGTATTGATTTTCAATCTTGTTATTTTTGAGCATTTATTTTTTCAATATTTTTCTGTGAATTATAAGTTGTTCGTAAGTTGTTAATATTTCTATCATATTCTCTTAATATTTTGGTAATACATGTGTGTAAAAAGGGAGAATTGTTGAAATAAAAGAAGTTTTACATTTTAATTCACGAGTTATTTACACGTTTTGCACATATTTTGTTAATTTGTTGGTTTATTAGTCATTAAGCTAAACATCTACACTCTATAATACATGTTAGATAGAAAAGTTGATTTTTTGATCGTAGGTTCGGGGATTGCCGGACTGAGTTTTGCGCTTAAAGCTGCCAAACTGGGAAAAGTATTAATCGTTACGAAATCCAATGAGGATGAGTCAAATACGAAATATGCGCAGGGCGGGGTTGCTGTAGTTACGGATGTTGATGATAGTTTTGAGAAACATATCAAGGATACCTTAATAGCAGGAGATGGCTTATGTGATGCACAAGTTGTGGAAAACGTTGTTAAAGAAGGTCCAGAACGTATAGCAGAATTAATATCCTATGGAACTTCATTTGATAAAGAAGATTCTGGTGAATATGACTTAGCTCGTGAAGGAGGGCATTCTGAGCATAGAATACTACATTATAAAGATATTACTGGTTATGAAATTGAGCGTGCCTTACTTGAAAAAGTACATGCTGAACCAAATATTGAAATATTAACACATTATTTTGCGGTTGATCTAATTACCCAACATCATTTAGGCGTTCATGTTGATAAACGTACTCAAGATATCAATTGTTACGGTATCTATGCATTTAACACCGAAACAGGACATGTGGAAAAGATACTTTCTAAAATAACCTTAATGGCAACAGGTGGTGCTGGACATGTTTATTCCACGACTACGAATCCTACAATTGCTACAGGAGATGGAATTGCCATGGTATATAGAGCAAAGGGTAAAGTAAGAAATATGGAGTTTATTCAATTTCATCCAACTGCTTTATATAATCCAAAGGAGTATCCTGCTTTTTTAATATCAGAAGCGGTACGTGGTTTTGGCGGCATTCTAAAAAGGGCGACAGGTGAGTCTTTTATGGAAGAATATGATGAAAGAGGTTCATTGGCTCCGAGGGACATTGTTGCCAGGGCAATCGATGCAGAGATGAAGAAATCTGGTTTAGATTTCGTTTATTTAGATATCCGACATCGTTCCAAGGCAGATATATTATCACATTTTCCTAATATTTATGAGAAGTGTCTATCAATTGGATTAGACATGACAAAGGACCTAATTCCTGTAACTCCAGCTGCACATTATTTATGTGGTGGAATATTAGTTGATGATTATGGTGCCACATCAATTAAAAATTTATATGCTTGTGGAGAATGTTCCTCAACTGGATTGCACGGAGCTAATAGGTTGGCATCCAATTCTTTATTGGAAGCGGCGGTTTATGCACACCGTATTTTTGAAGATGCTGCAAAAAACATAGATAAATTAGATTTTCAAGAACATGTTCCTTCTTGGGATGAATCAAATACGCAACTATCTAATGAGGATATCTTAGTAACCCATAATTTACGTGAAACACAGAAGTTAATGAGCGACTATGTAGGTATTGTGAGATCTGATTTTAGACTTGAACGGGCTATGCGGAGGTTAGGTCTTTTGCATGAAGAAACAGAATCTTTTTATAAGGGTACGAAATTATCGGTTAAATTATGTGAATTGAGAAATGTTATCCAAGTGGCTTATTTAGTAGTTAAGTCTGCTATGCAAAGGAAGGAGAGTAGGGGATTACATTACACAACTGATTATCCGCAACATGCAGATCAATTAGAAGATACAATTCTTTAATTTATTTAATTTAAACGTTTTATGGCCACGATATTAGCAGTTAAAGGTAAGTTACCACAAATAGGTTCTGATTGCTTTATAGCACCTAATTGTACACTTGTGGGGGACATTACAATTGGTCAGCATTGTTCCATTTGGTTCAATGCTGTAGTGCGTGGAGATGTAAATTATATCAGGATTGGAGATTATTCCAATATTCAAGATAATGTTACTATTCATGGCACTTATGAGAAGAACGGAACCGATGTTGGTAACTATGTTAATATCGGTCATAATGCTATTATACATGGTTGTGTGATTGATGATTATGTGTTGATTGGTATGGGTGCAATAGTTATGGATAAAGCTCATATCCAATCCAATGTTATAATAGCTGCTGGTAGTGTTGTATTGGAGAATAGTATTTGTGAAAGTGGATACCTATATGCCGGAGTACCTGCAAAAAAAATTAAGCCACTCACGGATGAGCAGCTTAATTTGCTTAAAAAATTGCCGCATAATTATGTGCTATATTCTTCCTGGTTTATGGAATAGATGTTTTCGTTATTTGAAAGACACATCTATTGTTTCATTTTGTTCCCAGTTAGCTCTAATGGTGAAAGTACGGTCAAGATACCAGATTCTTTCAGCCTGCCTTCCTTTATAAACATCTCCTGAATCCCATTTTCCATTGTTATTTGCATCCTCGATTAATCGAATACTGTATTTTCCACCAGGAAATTTTAAATATTTTAAAATCCTATTTTCTGGAAGTTTTCTTACATCAAAAATCTTTTCTTTAGGTTCATCAATCAATTCAACAATATAGTTCTGGGCAGAATCCAAGCCAGTAAAAGTTAAATTTATGTCTCCATAATTTTCAGTTTCGTTAAGTGTGAACTGCGATTTGAATTCCTTATTTGTTTCGTCAAATGGTCCTAATATTGCACCTGGTTGCAAAACTAATTCATAGTTCCTATTAGGTCTCCAGTTAAAGCGAATATGGTACATTTCTCTATTGACAGAATCTTGTTGAAGTTGGAAGTTCCTTCTAGAAACAGAATCTTCCATAATTAATACTTTGTTCTTATCAACAGAGGCGATTGGATATTCTGAGAATAATTCAATGTGCTTAACTCGGTCAACTTTGTTGCTAATATTTAATTTAGGAATAATGGTATTGTCCACTTTTAAGTTTCTAGCTTTTCGTAAGCTTACTGTATCAATAGGTATTGTATTTTCCAATATTTCTACCTTCAATGAATCGAAATCTAAGTTTTCCAAATATACTTTTGCTGAATCCTGGGTGGGTTTGAATCTTACCAATTTATTGTTATCCAGTTGATTAGGATTCAATATTCGAATATCGGGGGATTCTATAGGTCGATTGAAAGTAAATAGAATTGATCCATCATTTTCCACCTTTTTTTCAAGATTTCTAAAGACATTGGGAACTCCTTTCGTATATTCTAATTCTAAGCCGGATACGTTTTGGTTAAGTGCAATACTATCATTTAAGAAACCTATCCATTCATCATTACCATTGAATATTTTGTCATTATTCATATCCTTTAACGCATATACCCGGTAAGAGTCTTCGCGTAGATTATTGAATTTAAAATTTCCAGTTGAATCCACAGTCGTGTAATATGAAGCTTTCTTTTTGCCAAATATTGAATCTCTGCTTGTTGGGATTAAAATGGCAATTACTTCTTTATCTTTATCCAGATCGAAAGTTTTGGTATATCCATTTTTTACTTTTCCAGATATACTCAATGAATCCAATTCGTCTCCGGTAGCAAAAACATAATTATAATTTATAAAAGGATTACCTTCATTATAATCTACTAAGCCTTTTCCGAAATTTATGGTATATGTTGTATTTTCCTCAAGAGAATCTGGTAATTCAATAATGAATTTTTTCTTTTTCACTTTGTAAATTGGTTGTATGCCAACATCAGGAGAAATATTAAATTCTTTTCCAGGATTTACAGTTTTAATATATTCATCAAAAGTCATTTCGATGATTTTGTCCTTAAAATTTTTGGATAGGTTAGGAGGGGTCACACTCAGTAATTTTGGTGCAATAGAATCTTTTGGTCCTCCTGTAGGCTTTTGCATGTTGGCACATTGTATAAAACTCAAGGATACCATGATTGCAAGGCCTAAAAAGAATATGTTTTGAAATAAAGCTCTTTTTAGTCGATTTGACGAATTATTATCTTTTTTGGATAGCTGAGTCATAAATTTAAAAATAGTGTCTTAAATCGTTTTATTTTAGCTTGATTAAAAATATCTATAAAATATTGATTATCAGTATTTTAGCTCATATGAACCATTAAAACACTAATATCTGCAGGGGAAACACCTGAAATCCGTGAAGCCTGACCTAAGGTTCTTGGTTTCACTTTTAAAAGTTTTTGACGTGCTTCAATTGATAATGAAGTTAAGGAATTATAATCAAAATCTGGATTGATTTCTTTGTCTTCCATTTTCTTCATTTTATTGACGATTTCCATTTCCTTTTCGAAGTAGCTATCATACTTCACTTTTATACCGGCCTGTTCAATTGTGTTTTCATCAAATTGAGCGATGTAGCTTGCAAAATTTTCATCGGCTTTAATGATATCTTCAATTTCAATTTGGGGTCTACTAAGTATCCCGAACAGTCTGGATTTTTGTGTGATTGCACTTGAGCCTTTCTCTTCAAGGATGGGGTTCATTTCAGTTGTGCCGATTGAGTTATTTTTCAAATAATCTACGATTGCATCAGAGTTTCTGATTTTATCATTTACTTTATCTAATCTTTCATCGGACACTAATCCTAATTTATGGGCCATTGGTGTCAATCGTATATCGGCATTATCCTGACGGAGGAGAAGTCGGTGTTCAGCTCTAGAGGTAAACATTCTATAGGGTTCATCGGTTCCTTTAGTAACGAGGTCATCAATTAGAACGCCTATATATGATTCAGATCTTTTTAGGATTAACTCATGTTTATCATTAATTCTTTGATGTGCATTTATACCTGCGATGAATCCTTGTGCTGCTGCTTCTTCGTAACCAGTTGTACCATTAATTTGACCAGCGAAGAAAAGGTGTTTAACTGTAAGAGTTTCTAATGTTAAATCCAATTGCATAGGAGGGAAGTAGTCGTATTCGATAGCATATCCTGGTCTATACATTTTAGCATTTTCGAAACCGGGTATTAATTGTAATGCTTTTAATTGAACATCTTCGGGCAGGGAGGTTGAGAATCCATTCACATAGATTTCTACTGTTTTAAATCCTTCAGGTTCTACGAATATTTGGTGTCTATCACGTTCAGCGAATCGATTGATTTTGTCTTCTATTGAAGGGCAGTAACGTGGTCCGAGTCCTTTAATTCTACCGGTGAACATTGGAGATTTTTCGAAGCCTGTTTTTAATATTTCATGAACAGCTGAGTTGGTATAGGTAATCCAGCAGCATCTTTGTTCTTGTGGAATTTCTACATCGGTATAGGAGAATCTTCCACGTGAATCATCGCCCCATTGTTCTTCCATTAAAGAATAATTCAAGCTTCTTCCATCAACGCGAGGAGGGGTTCCTGTCTTCATTCTGCCCGATTCAAAACCTAGTGAAACCAATTGTTCGGTTAATCCTGTTGCTGCTTTTTCTCCTGTTCGACCACCTCCGAATTTCTTTTCACCGACGTGGATAACACCATTAAGGAATGTACCATTTGTTAGTACGACAGAATCTGCTTCGATACGGATTCCCATAGATGTCACTACGCCTTTAGCTCTACCATTTTCAACGATTACTTCTTTAACGGTATCTTGCCACATATCCAAATTAGGGATGGACTCGAGTGTTAACCTCCATTCTTCAGCAAATCTCATTCTATCGTTTTGAGTTCTTGGGCTCCACATGGCTGGGCCTTTAGATTTATTGAGCATTCGGAATTGTATGGTTGATTTATCGGCAATGATTCCGGTATAACCTCCCATGGCATCAATCTCTCTTACGATTTGTCCTTTAGCCACTCCGCCTATTGCGGGGTTACAACTCATTTGTGCAATGACTCCCATGTTCATGGTAATGAGTAAAACCGATGAACCTAAATTAGCAGCTGCTGCTGCCGCCTCACATCCGGCGTGGCCGGCTCCAACTACAATGACGTTATATTTATTAAACATATATCTTATTCTAGTTTCACGTGAAACCTGTTCTATAGCTTAGATTAGTTTCACGTGGAACGCTATATTAACTCTGCTAGTTCCATCCAACGCTCTGTTTTTTCGTCGAGCGTGTTTTTTGTTTTTTCGATCTCCTCGGCGATCTTTTGTAGCTCTATATGATCGCTTGTTTTTGAAAGTTCTTCTGTTAATGAATTCACAGTTTCTTCTAGTCCTGCAATTTCATTTTCTAATCCTTCAAATTCTTTTTGTTCCTTGAAGCTTAATTTTGATTTTTTCTCTTGTGCTTTTGGTTTCTCGATTTTCTTTTCTGGTTTCTTATTGAGAAGTTCTTGCTCTAATTTATAGTCGGCATAGTTACCATTATAGATAACGATCTCCCCATTTCCTGGAAAGATAAATAGCTGTTCAGTTAGTTTATCTATTAAGTAGCGGTCGTGTGAAACGAGGACCAAAACTCCTGGATAATTTTCAAGGAATTCTTCCAATACATTTAAGGTGTCGATATCCAAATCGTTGGAAGGTTCATCAAGGATTAGAAAATTTGGGTTGGCCATAAGAACTCGCATCAACTGAAGTCTTTTCTTTTCTCCGCCGCTCAGCTTATTTACAAAGCCAAACTGTTTTTCTGGTGGGAATAAAAATTTCGTCAATAATTGTGAAGCGGTGATAACCTCTCCGTTTTTCATTTCTATATAATCGGCTACATTCTTTACGATATCTAGGACTCTTTCATCGTTTTTGAAACTTAATCCTTCTTGCTTGTAGTAACCATATTTTGTAGTTTCCCCGACAGAAACTGTACCTTCCGTAGGAGTGATTCCACCGGTTATTAAATTTAAGAAAGTAGTTTTGCCACTTCCATTTTTTCCTGCTAATCCAATACGATCTGCTTTCTTGAATGTATAGGTAAAAGGGGAGAGGATCTTCTTATTTGGTACAGAAAAACCTGCAGCTTCAAGTTCGAGTATTTTGTTACCTTGCCTAGAAACTTGCATGCTGAGTTCGACTTGATCTTTCTTTTTTGGACCTTTTGATTTTTCTTCAAGGTCATAGAAAGATTCAATTCTTGCCTTTGCTTTTGTACCACGAGCTTGAGGCTGTCGGCGCATCCATTCCAGTTCTTTACGCCATAAATTTCTAGCCTTATCTGCCGCTAAAATTTCATTAGCTTCTCGTTCAGCTTTCTTCTCCAAGAAGTAGGCATAGTTGCCTTTATACAGATAGACCTGACCCTTGTCAAGTTCCCTAATTTCTGTACAGATATTATCGAGAAAATAACGATCGTGGGAAACCAAAAGGACAGTCTTACTTCCTGAAGTTAATAGCTTTTCTAACCATTCGATGGTCTCTATATCCAAATGGTTGGTAGGTTCGTCAAGAATATAAATATCAGGTTCGTCAATTAGAAGTTTTGCTAGCGCAAGACGTTTTTTCTGACCACCGCTTAAAGACTCAATATGTTGTTCAAAATTATTAATCTGAAACCTACTTAAAATGGTCTTAATGTTATTTTCATATTCCCAAGCATTTAATGCAGTAAGCTTCTCAGTAATATCTAAGAATTTTTTTGAGCTAACATCTTCATTTTCAATTAATTGTTCGTATTCTTTAATTAATTGTTGTTGCTCATTGTCTGCGCTAAAAATAAAATCATTAATTGTTTTAAGGTCTGAAAAGTCAGGTTCCTGAGGAAGATATCCGATACGTAATCCTTTCTCCTTCACAACCTTACCTTTGTTTGGGATTACAATCTCTGCTAAAATTTTTAATAGTGTAGACTTGCCTGTTCCGTTTATACCAACTAATGCTACCCGATCTCCCTTTTGTAAGGCAAAATGAAGGTCAGTAAATAACCATTTATCGTTGTACGAATGGCTTACTTGTTCTGTGCTTAAAATACTCACTTGATGTGTTGACGTAAAAATCCAAGCACAAAATTATTAAATATTTGTTAGTTATGAGTTTTAATATGAAAAGTATACAGAAAGCTGACTTTAAGGAGTCTTCTAGTTCAAGCGATAGTTAGTGATTAGATTAAATCGGGGGATATGTACATGAAAGATTGAGTTGTCCATTTCACGAATCATTTCATAATATCCTTCCATAAATCCCATGTCGCTTTTGAGGTTGCATCCGGATACATATTGATGGGTATCACCAGGAGCGAGGATCGGTTGTTCACCCACGACCCCATCGCCGTCAACCTGTTTGTTAAGGCCAATAGAATCATAAATTTTCCAATGACGACGAACTAACTGTACCGTATACTCACTTAGATTTTCTATCGTAATACGATAGGCAAACATAAAATGCTCATTTTCCGGATTAGAGTATTCTGACTGATATGTTGATTCAACCGAAATTTTTACGCCTGAAGTAGTTTGTGTTGTCATAGTCAACCAAATATATATATTCTCTCCATTTACACAAAAATATAGAGATTAAGGTTTATCTAATTTACAATTAATAGACAATAAAATCTCATAAGTGTTTGAAATAAAGTAACAAACAAAATTTTATAATGGCAAGAATTAGTTAAAAGAATTACTTTATGTAAAAAATTAGTGAACGGAAAGGTTTCAAATAATATTTAATTCCTATACAAATGATTAGGTTTGTACTATGGCAAAAGGCAATTTATATCTGATTCCTGTTCCTTTGGCAGAGCATGCAGAGAAAGCATCCTACACCATTCTTCATCAAGATATCATCAATAATATCAAAGAATATGTAGTGGAGAATGAAAAAACTGCTCGAAAGTTTTTGAAAGAAGCAGGATTAAAAACACCACAAAGCGAATTGATCATTCATGATTATGGAAAACATAAACGTGAAAAGATGAATTATGCGGAGGTATTTCGGTTAGCGGAAACTGGTTCTGATATTGGATTGATGTCAGAAGCGGGATGTCCTGGTGTAGCGGACCCAGGAGCAGATATTGTTTTTGAAGCGCACAGAAGAGGTATCAGAGTTATTCCCTTGGTTGGGCCTAGTTCCATTTTATTAGGGCTGATGGCATCTGGTTTTAATGGTCAAAACTTTAGCTTTAAGGGTTATCTTCCCATCGACAAAGGAGATAGGACAAAAGCTATTAAAGAATTGGAGTTCATAAGTCAAAGAGAAAGAAGCACCCAGATTTTTATAGAGACGCCCTTTAGAAATAACCAAATGCTTTCAGAATTAATTAAGACTTGTAAGCCGCAAACAAAACTCTGTGTTGCCTGCAATGTGACCGGTTTAGATGAATATATCTTAACACAGACTATAGCTCAATGGAAGTCAACATCGATAGATTTGCATAAGAAGCCGTGTATATTTTTATTATTTGCCCCATAAAATTGTATTTTTATAGGTGATGAAAAAGCAATTTGGAGAGTGGTCATTCAAGAATACAGGAAATCATAATCCTCAAAACGATAAATTAGAAGGTTTAGTGAAAATATTAATCAACGAAAAATAGATGAACGACGTACTTACTCCAGAATTGACAGCAGAAATACAAAGGATAGGTATTTTTTTCATAGTCGTAATCTTAATTGTATGGGCTTTATTTGCAAATACAGTTAGAAATACTTTAAAATTGATTTCAAAGGAGAATCAATGTATACTGCCTAACCAAGCTTGGTTTTTAATTATCCCATTTTTTAATATCTACTGGAATTTTGAGGTGGCGAGACGATTGTCTTATTCATTGAATAATGAGTTTTTTGACCGTAAAATTCCAGTTGAGGAAAATCCAAGTTTAGGAGCTGGTATGACGTATGCATGGTCATTTTTAGCCTATAATTTTCCATTTCCTCCGTTTTGGAGGATTTTAGCTATGATTGTTAGTTTTGTGTATTTTATAACCTATTGGTTTAAGATAAACCAATTTAGAGTATTGTTAATAGAACACAATAAGTGGTTGGAGACCGATGAGGCAAAACAGAAAAATAATGAGAATTAAAGAAATAATAGAACATTTAGAAGGGATTGCACCCTTGAATTATCAAGAAAGTTATGATAATTCAGGTTTAATAGTCGGGGATGCGAATCAAGAAGTTCACAAAGCCATGATTTCCTTAGATTGTACAGAAGAAGTTGTTGAAGATGCAATTTCAAAAGGATGCAATCTGATCATCTCTCATCACCCCATTGTTTTTTCAGGATTAAAGCGTTTTACAGGAAAGAACTATGTAGAGCGTACGGTCATAAAAGCTATAAAAAATAACATTGCACTCTATGCTATTCATACGAATTTGGATAATATTTTAGGCGGTGTAAGTTCAAAAATGGCTGACAAATTAGGTTTGGAAAATCAAGCTATCTTACGACCAAAGGCTGGTTTTTTAAAGAAATTAGTGGTTTATGTACCTAGGACTCATGTTGAAGAAGTTAGAACTGCGTTATTTGATGCTGGAGCAGGATCCATTGGGGATTATGATCAATGCAGTTATAATACAGCAGGATACGGAACGTTTAGACCTTTGGATGGAGCAAATCCCACCATTGGTAAGGTCGGGGAGCAAGAAAGAGTAGAAGAGACAAAGATTGAAGTTATTTTTCCTGCTCAATCAGAGCGAAAAATTTTGGTTTCAATGCTGTCTGCACATCCGTATGAAGAAGTTGCCTACCAGATTGTTGGGATTGAAAACCCACATTCATATGTTGGATCAGGGGTCATAGGGAATTTAAAAGTTCCCATGTCAGAATCCGATTTTTTAGGATATCTAAAAGAAAAGATGAACTTAAATGTTATCAGGCATACACAAACTTTAGGCAAAGAAATTAGTAGGGTAGCGGTTTGTGGAGGTGCAGGGGGCTTTTTGTTGGGGGATGCGAAACGATCAGGTGCGGACATTTTTATCACTTCGGACTATAAATACCATGAGTTTTTTGATGCAGAAGGAGAATTAATTATAGCAGATATCGGACATTTTGAAAGTGAACAATTTACACAAGAATTATTGTTAGATATAATTCAGAAAAAATTTGCTAACTTT
>JBEBTR010000043.1:0-22588 GCA_040393725.1 Sphingobacterium endophyticum
GAATATTTAATGACAGAAAAACTAGAATACCTAAAGAAAATTCTTAATGGAATAGGGGATTTATCGGACGATGATATTTCGATGAGTCTTCCATTTTGGAATAAAAAGATAATTAAGAAAAATGATTATTTCAATCAGCAGAATATTGTTTGTAAAGATTTAGGAATAATTGTCAAAGGTATTTTTAGGATTTACTATTATGATGATGAATCTGGTGAAGAGAAGAATATATTTTTCTTTTCTGAAGATCAGTTTGTTGTTTCATTTCGAAGTTTCGTTTTTCAGCATCCATGCAGATACTTTATAGAAGCTCTTGAAGATTCGGAGATTATTTATATCAGTTATGAGAAATTACAAAACTTATATGAATCTCATAAAAATTGGGAAAGGTTTGGACGAATGTTGGCGGAACATTTTTTCAATAATTCTCAAGTTAGGACTGAAGAGCTTCTTTTTTTAAGTCATGAAGAACGGTATTTGAATTTAATAGCAGAGCACCCTAATATTTTACAAAGAATCAACGCATATCACATTGCATCATTTCTAGGAATAAAAAATCAATCTCTGAGTCGAATTAGAAAGAGGTTGTTATCTAAATAAAATGATTTATTTTAGGTTTATTTTTCAACCTAAAAGAACTCTATTATGCAAAAATATGTAGATAGAACCAAACAATCTGCAGATAAGATATTTGATGCCAGGACATTGCAGCACGATTATAAGACGGTTGTTACCTTAATTAAGCCAGGTATGACCGTATTGGATGTCGGTTGTGGAACAGGAGCAATCACAAAGGGTATCGCTGAGCTAGTTGGACCAACCGGCAAGGTTGTAGGAATTGATCACACATTAGAATTTATTAATTCAGGAAATCAAATGAATTCCGATATTGAAAATCTTGAATTAATTCATATCGATTTAATGGATTTTACTCCAAACGAAAAGTTTGATTTAATTGTATCAGCAAGGACTTTGCAATGGTTGACAAAACAAAAGGAAGCTATTATTAAGATGAAAAGCCTTTTAAAATCGAATGGTGGATTGTCAGTTTTGGATTATATACATGAAGATATTTCTTGGGAACCAAAGGTTCCTGATAGCATGCAAGGATTTTACCAATCTTGGTTAAACTGGCGAAGAGATTCGGGAATGAATAACAGGATGGCTGATGATTTGCCTGACTTATTTCGAGAAGCAGGTTTTCAAAATATTGAAATTTATGAAGCCAATGAATATTACCCTAATAATCATCCATTGTTTGTTGATAAATTAAAAATCTGGTTAAAAGTTGCGAGCTCTAAACAGTTAGTTGAGGAAGGTTATGTGTCTGAAGATTTAAGACAATCAGCAATGAATGATTATCAAAATTGGATCCATGAAGAAGCTTTATCCATGGAAATGGTTTTAAAAGAGGTTAGGGGAATAAGCTTATAAGTGTAAATCTTTTCGATATTCTCGAGGACTTTTATTCATAATTGATTTAAAAAATTTATTGAAATTTGTTAAATTTTGATATCCGCTCAAGTAGCAAATTTCCGATATACTGTACGTTTTATCCAATAATAATTTACAAGCATGTCCTATTCGCATCTCATTGACAAATCTTGAAAATGATTTCTGAGTATGCTTTTTAAAGAATCTACAAAAAGCATTTGGAGTCATATTTAATATTTCCGCTGCTTCATTTAAGGACACATTTTCTTTAAAATTTGACATGACGTAAACATAAATTTGGTTTATTCTATTTGTTTCCTGTTGGCCGAAATGTGCTTTGTAAGCATCAGTTGCTAAGGTTTCATATTCATTACTGTCATGTAATAGTTCAATAAGATTTAAAAAGCCAGTTATTCTAGAAATGCTTAATTTATCAGGTAAAGCTTCAATCATTTTGCTGGCTCTATCTTTAGTTTCACCATAAAATCTAATTCCTTGTCTTGCTTTGTTAATAAAATTTTGCATTGCTTGAATCGTTTTTTGTTCATCAGTTAATCTAATTAAAAAATCAGAAGGAAAATAAATAACGATTGCTTTTGCTCTAAGCTTACTTTCTGGTTCAAGAAAAATTTCATCATTTCTCCAGATATGAGGAATGTTTGGTCCCATCAATACTAAGTCCCCTGAAGAAAAGCTATCAACGTGGTTTCCAACTATTCTTCTACCATAACTTTCTTGGACTAACACCAATTCACATAATTCATGAAAATGTAAAGGATTACTTAAAAATTCTTGGTCAACTTGTTTAATGTGAATAGTTTTCTCAGTTGGAGGAGATAATTCAATAAATTGGGCTTTCATAATCAATAGACATTAATACTAAACACAAATAAAGCATTTATAAGTTAAAATTCAACTATAATACCTTACATTATGTTAATTATTTAATATTTGGGTATATATAGTTTTAAAATTTGTGTAGAGAGTTTTAGTTTCAAGATTTATATGACGGTAATTTTGTTCAATTGAAATTTTAAATTTTTTAAAAATTTATAACCATTAAAAATGCCATGAAGAAATTATTATTACTATTCTTATTCATTTTACAATTAAAAATAAATGCTCAAGAATTATCTTACCAATTACCATTAAAGCATGATAAGGTAGATAACCCTATAATTTCTTTAAATGGTATTTGGCAATTTCAATTTGACGAAAATTCAAATTGGGAAAATGTTATTGTTCCTGGTGAATTGGTAATGCAGGGTTATGGCATTGAACATGATAAAGCTTATGATTACAAAAAGAGTTTTCTCGTTCCAGAATCCTTTAAAGGACAGCGAATTATTTTAAGATTTGATGGGGTTTATTCTGAGGCTGAATTATCGATAAATGGAAAATTTATTAGAAAACATAATGGTGGTTTTACAAGATGGGAGACAGATATTGCTGATTATGTTCAAATTGGTAAAGAAAATTTAATTGAATTAAAAGTAACCGATCGTTTGAATGATATTTCATATGCATCAGGATATGCACATCATCCAATTGGAGGGATTTTAAGAGATGTGACTTTATTTGCCACTCCTAAAATTTCATTAACCGATTTTAATTATGAAATTGATCTAGACGATAATTATGTTAATGGACAGATTGATATTTCTTTTTTCCAAGAAACTACAAATAACTCAATAGTAGAATATTCTTTAATCGATCCTCAGGGAGATAAAGTTTCACTTGAAAGCAATAAGTTTAAACTAAAAAGTGGGTTTAATTTAAATTCCTTACCAGTAAAGAATCCAAAAAAATGGGACGCTGAGCATCCCAATCTTTATAAATTATTAGTTGAGGTTAAACGAAAAGGAAAATTAGAATATTCTTTTATAAAAAAAGTAGGATTTAGGGAGGTAAAAGTTGTAAAAGATCAGTTCTTAGTAAATGGGAGTCCAATAAAACTGAGAGGGGCAAATCGGCATGATATTCATCCTAAATTAGGTAGAGTTTCCACAGCAGAATATGATAAATTGGATGTTCAGCTTTTTAAGGAATCTCATATTAATTTTGTTCGAACATCACATTATCCACCTACAGAGCGGTTTGTTGAATATTGTGATGAACAAGGGATTTATGTAGAGGTTGAGACTGCGGTATGTTTTGTTGATACTTATCGACAGAAGAATTATGCACCTGGAGCTTCTCAGGATGATTCAACTTTTACAGATCAATATATTAGCCAATGTAGGGAAATGGTGAATACTTTTAAATCTCATCCATCCGTAATTATTTGGTCGATTGGAAATGAATCGATTTATGGGAAAAATTTCCAAAAAAGTTTTGACTTTGTAAAATCTAAAGATAAATCCCGACCAATTATATGGAGTTATCCTGGTAGTCAAAAGGAAGGAAATAAAATTTATGAGATTTTAAGTATGCATTACCAAGATGTCTATGGAAATCTTTCTCAATTTGGAATGAGTACAAAGAATTTTCAAGGCCATGGCATTCCAGCACTATTTGATGAGTGGGCACATCCAGCCTGTTATACTTATCAAACTTTGAGAAATGATCCAAATATTAGGGAATTTTGGGGCTTATCGATGGAAAAGATGTGGGGAGGATTATTTCCTACACAGGGCGGATTAGGGGGTGCAATATGGGGATATGTAGATGAAGTTTTTTATATCCCTAAAGAGTTAAAAAAAGGGAGTCCATATTGGAAAGAATTTTCAAAGACTGCAAAACCTGTTGATTTTCAAGGATCTGCTGTAGGATATGGAGAATGGGGGATTGTAGATGTTTGGCGGAGGAAGAAACCTGAATTTTGGTCGACAAAAAAGGCTCATTCTCCGATTAGAGTTTTGATAGAAGGAAATTCAATAAAAGAATTTAAAAAAACTGAAGATTTGGTTCTTCCAATCTATAATAGATTTGACCATACAAATTTGAATGAGATTTCTCTAAAATATAAATACTTGGGTCGAGAGAAAGCAATAGAATTGACAAGTTTACAACCACATTCCAAAGGTGAAATTGTCATTCCTGCAGAAGAATGGAAAAATGGAGAGCCTTTGTTATTAAGTTTTGTCGATAAGAATGGTTTAGAGATTGATACTTACAAGTATTATTTTGGATCTAAGCCAATCGAATTTCCATTAACTACAATTAATCAGCAATTTGAATTAGAACAAACAGAAGAGTTTATTATGATTAAGGGAAATGGTCTTATAATTCCTGTTTCAAAGAAAAGCGGTTTAATTGAGGATGCAAAAATTAATGGCAAGCAATTTATTAGCAAAGGTCCATTTTTAAATCTTGACATTAATTTAAATCATCTTTCAGGGGCAGAAGTTCGCAAGATTGCGGATAATTATAAAGTTAAGGATGCTGATTGGAAGAAAACAAAATTAGGTGTCAAAATTGAAAATAAGATTGTAAAAGTTAATATCGAAGGGAATTACAAGGAATTAAAAGTTGCTTTTGATATTGCGATTTATCCAAATGGGGAAATAAAGACTAGTTACAAATCGGAAGGAGAGCCAAATGGATATTTAAGAGAAATGGGATTAAAATACTATTTATCAGATAATATTAATCGTTTAAAATGGTCCAGAAATGGTCTTTGGAATTATTATCCAGATGATGAATTTGCAGGGAATGAGGGAGATGTTGCATTTTACAACGGAAATCAAGTTGAGTACGGGTTAGAACCAAGAAATACTTGGAATAAAGATACCCACAACTATTATTATTGGTCAGATAAAGGTGCAGGGAGTAGAAATCCATTAACTCAAGAATCAAAAGGGATGAAAGAAAATATCTATTACTACATTTTATTCGAGGGAAAAAATAGGTTAATGTCTGTAATTTCTGAACAAGGAAATGTTGCATGCAGATTGGATAGGCTAGAAAATGAGCAACTTGTTTTATTCAGCAATAATAAGTGGGACTATCCAGAAATTGCCTGGGGCAATTACTGCAAAATGTTAGAGGCAAACCCTTGTCGTGGAGAAATTATTTTAAGATTTTAATATTGATATCATGATTAATAATACCTATGAAGTTGAATGGTCTAATGACCAAGAATTGTTTTCTCTCATAAAATCTGAATTATATACTGCTGTAGTTGGGGATATTATGGATATTATGGGATTATTAAATCAATTCTTACCGGCAAATATTAGACCTCTACATGATCATATGATTATAGTTGGTAGGGCGATGACAGTATTGGAAGCAGACGTGAAATCAGTTGGGGAGCAAGTTTCCAAAAATCCAGTCTTGCAGAAACCTTTCGGACTAATGTTAGAGGCATTGGATGATTTAAAGGAGGGGGAAGTTTATATATGCAGTGGAGCAAGTCCAGATTTTGCATTATGGGGAGAAATTATGAGTGCTCGAGCAAAAGTGTTAGGTGCACAAGGAGCAGTTGTAAACGGATATTCTCGGGACACAAATGGCATCTTAAATTTAGGATTTCCATGTTTTTCTATGGGATGTTATGCTCAGGATCAGGCACCTCGAGGAAAAGTAATTGATTGGCGAGTGCCAATTCAGTTTGGAAATGTGATTGTTAATGATGGAGATATTATCTTGGGTGATGTTGACGGTGTTTGTATTGTTCCAAAAGAACATATGGTTGAAGTTTTTTCCAGAGCACTTGAGAAATCCAGGAGTGAAAAAGTTGTTTTGAATAAAGTGTTGCAAGGGATGAGTGCTCAAGAGGCATTTTCTGAATTTGGGATATTATAAGTTGAATGATTTTAAAAAATGGTACTTTTCGTTTCAACTGAATATAATTGTCTTCGGTAATCTATACAATGAAATATATCCTCAATAGTTTGAGTAAACATGATTTCATATCTTCAAGTACTAAATTAATTGAAGTTAGTTTATTAATTCTAAATCATCGTATTGGGGAAAGGCATTAAAGAAAGGCGAGTCAATAAAAGGGAAAGTAAGCTTTAATATTCAATTAGAAAATTAAATCAATGAAAATAATAGACGTAAAAGTTTGGTTGGTAGAAGGAGTCAAATATAATTGGACTTTGATAAAAATATATACAGATACAGGTCACACAGGCGTTGGAGAAGCGACAAATTGGCCAGGGAGTCCAATTGTATATGAAGCGGCAAAACATGCAGGTAAACGGATCCTTGGTTTAGATCCTATGCGAACTGATTTTATATGGACCAAATTGTATCGAGATCTAAATTGGGTTGGACCGTATGGGGCGAGTATGTGTGCTATCTCAGGAATTGACATGGCATTATTAGATCTAAAAGGAAAGGTTTTAGGAGTACCCTGTTACGATTTATTAGGTGGTGCATTTCGAAAAGAAATCTTATTATATGCCAATTATTGGTTTACAGGAGGGGGGCATAGTGCTGAAGATTATGCTAAACAAGCATATAAGGTTAAGCAAGCAGGTTTTACAGGGTTGAAATTTGATCCATTTGCTCATACAAATTATCTATATGGTGAAGATTTGTCTTCTAATCTAGGATTGAGTCCAAGACAGCAGGATTTGGCCTTTGAGGTTAGTAAAGCCGTTCGAGATGCTGTTGGGAAAGATTTTGACATCATGATTGAGACCCATGCTATGTTAAATTATCGGGTTGCAGTTGTTATGGCTCAACGACTTTCCGAATTAGGGATTACCTGGTATGAGGAACCAACTGGACCGGAGAATGCGGATAATTTGAGAGCAATGCGGGAGCGAATTCCGTCAAATGTTTCAATATGTGTTGGGGAACGACATTACACTCGACATGGAATTCGACCAGTTCTTGAAAAGAATATTTGCGATGTCATGATGCCTGATATTACACGTTGTGGAGGTCCATCGGAAATGAAAAGAATGGCAACAATGATGGAAGCTTATAATGTACTTTTGGCACCACATAATCCCAATGGTCCTTTGTCAACATTAGCAAGTGCGCATGTCTGTGCTTCTGTTCCAAATTTCTTTAGACAGGAGTTTATGTTTAACGATGTACCTTGGAGAGATACAGTTATAGATTATCCAATAGGAGAAATGATTAAAAATGGACATTTGGTTTTAAGTGATAGGCCGGGTTTAGGGGTAGATCTTTTAGAAGAAGAGATGGAAAGACACCCTGGTATATTAGATCCAAAGCCTGGGTTTTATATCTAATTTTATGTTATGGCATTAACGATAGATTTTCAAGGAAAAGTCGTTTTTATAACGGGCGGTATTTCTGGTATAGGGTTGGGGATAAGTCGAAAATTTGTAGAAGCAGGAGCAGAAATTATTGTTTGTTCTGAGAGAAATTTAGAAGATGTATTGGTGAAAGATTTTATTGTTGAAATGGAAAGTTTAAATGCTAAATATAGTTATTTTGAGTTTGATGTAACCGATAATACAAAAAGGCATGATTTCTACAAGTTTCTAACATCAAAATATAAATCAATCGACGTTTTTATTTCCAATGCTGGGAAAAATGTCTTTAAAGGTGTTGATGAATGTAGCGAATCAGATTGGAATTTTAATTTTAACTTAAATTTAGAATCCCATTGGCAGCTCGCAAAATTAATCAAACCACTTTTACATGAATCTCCATCCCCTGTTGTTTTAATGATAGCATCTAATCATGCCTATTCAACTCTTAAAGGTTGTTTTCCCTATAATGTTTCGAAAGCTGCGATGTTGTCCATGATACAATCGATAGCTATTGAATGGGCTCCAAAAATAAGGGTTTTGGGAATTGCACCTGGATTTATAAATACTGAAGGAAACCAATCATGGTTTGACTCTTTTGAAGATCCAATAGAAGCAAAGGCTAAAACAATAGATCTTCATTTGGTACAAAGAATAGGAACAATAGAAGAAATTGGGGCATGGTGTGTATTCTTGTCAAGCGAATATGCGGGTTTTGCCACTGGAACGACCTATCTTGTTGATGGTGGGAGAAGTGCTTTGATGCAAGATTAAATTATAAAACCGAACTAAATAGTTACAAATCAAGTCAATATATTGATAAAATTAATTAATAAATCAGAATTGATAAATTGTCAATTTTGGAGTTATTTTTTAAGATCAATACTAAATTAACCTAGATTGATAAGAATTTACGAAAAATTTTAGTTTTCAAAGTTAAAATAGTGTTATTAATTGACAATTGAGTTTTAGTTGTTTTAACATTTGTAAACTAACTTTACAAATGATAAGTATGTATAGACATATTATACTTATCTTTAATATGAACCTATAATAGATTAGTAATATAAACCTGAAATGAAAAGAAAATTATTGGTTTTTTCTGCTGTTGCTGCGGTTATTGTGACTGTGGGTTTTCTTACTTTTCATGAGAGTGAAGAAGTAGACTTTAGCAATGATGTAAAGCCCATTTTGAATAAACATTGCATTACCTGTCATGGAGGAGTTAAGAAAAGCGGTGGATTCAGTTTGTTGTTTGAAGAGGAAGCATTTGCAAAAGCTGAGTCGGGAGAAGTTCCTATTAAGCCGGGGGATGCGGATCACAGTTCATTTATCCAACGATTAACAGAAGAGGATCCTGAATTGAGAATGCCCTATAATGCACCAAAATTGGATGACAATGAGATTGAGATTTTGAGGAAATGGGTTAATCAAGGTGCTAAATGGGGGGAACATTGGGCTTATCGTCTACCTGAGGAGGTAGAAGTTCCAAAATCATTTTCTTTTGCATCTTTATTTGGTTTCAATCCAAGCGGAATCAGCAATAACATAGACTATTTTATTAAAGATAAATTCGATGAAAAGGGTTTGTCCTTTTCGGAAGAAGCTGATAAAGAGACTCTCTTAAGAAGGGCCTATTTAGATTTGACGGGAGTTCCACCAAGTTTAGAAGAGGTTGTGTCATTTAAAGAAGATCGTAGAGATGACGCTTATGAGATTCGTGTAGATAGTTTATTGAGTTCTCCAAAGTTTGGAGAAAAGTGGGCATCCTGGTGGCTTGATATGGCAAGATATGCTGATACGAAAGGATATGAAAAGGATGTTTCAAGACAGATTTGGGAGTATAGGGATTGGGTTATTAAAGCCTTTAATAAAGACATGCCATATGATCAATTTACGATTGAGCAATTGGCAGGGGACCTGTTGCCAGATCCGACAAAAGATCAATTAATTGCCACTGCATTTCATCGGAATACGATGAATAATGATGAGGGGGGAACAGACAGTGAGGAATTTCGGGTAGCAGCAGTTTTGGATCGTGTTAATACTACTTATCAAGTTTGGTTAAGTACAACTTTTGAATGTGTGCAATGCCATAGCCACACCTATGATCCATTTAAATTTGAGGAATACTATAAATCAGTTGCATTCTTCAATAATACTAGGGATGAGGACACAGAGGGGGATCATCCCAAATTAAGATTTTATAATGCTCATGAACAAATGCAAGTTGATAGTATTAAAACTTGGCTTAGCAGTTATGGGAATGAAAAATTATTGAAATCAACGGACTTGTTTTTAAAAAGCTTGGAACCCAAAATACATGCACATTATTCTGATCAATTAGTGAATGCTGCATTATATGATACTAAATGGTTAGGTGTAAGGAATGGTGGTCATGCAAGATTGAGGGATATTCAATTAGATGGTAAAAAGCTGATTTACTTAAATTATTGGACAGGCAATACAGGAGGTAAATTAGAAATACATAAGGACAAAATCGGAGGCGAAATTATTGCAAATATTGATTTGGCAAATACACAAGGTAAACAAGTTATTCAAGCGCCAATAGCAGATGTTCAGGGTCGACATGATTTATTTTTAGTATTTAAGAATCCAAAATTAGGCAAGGATCAACCAGTTTGTATGGTGGAGTGGTTAGCATTTAGAGAGCCTTTTCCAGGAAATGATGTTCCAAATTCTGAGCATATTCAAAAAAGCATTTTACAACTTGTTAATACAAATCCAGCGTCAGTTCCTATCATGATTGAGAATCCTGTTGAAATGAAAAGGAAAACTCAAGTATTCGAGCGAGGAAATAGATTGGCCTTAGGCGATGTCGTTGAACCTACGGTTCCAGCATCATTGAATCCATTTCCAAAAGGTGCGCCTAATAATAGACTAGGTTTTGCGCAATGGCTGGTTAGTAAGGACAATCCGTTAACTGCCAGAACGCTAGTGAATAGAGTTTGGGCTCAGATTTTTGGTAGAGGATTGGTTGAACCATTGGGTGATATGGGAACTCAAAGTAATCCACCGATTCATCGGGAACTATTGGATTACCTAGCCTTAGATTTAATGCATGAAAAGAATTGGAGCATGAAATCTTTGATTCGCAATTTGGTATTATCATCTACCTATAAACAAGCTTCATCTTTGAATTCGAAGGATGCGAAGAAAGACCCTGAGAATTATTATTATGCTAGGGGACCTCGATTTAGATTATCGGCGGAGCAGATCAGGGATCAGGCATTAACTGTGAGCGGACTGTTAAGTTCTAAAATGTTCGGTCCGAGTGTGATGCCTTTGCAACCAGATGGTGTTTGGATGACCGTTTATAGTGGTGAATCTTGGAAAAAAAGTGAAGGAGAAGATCAATTTAGAAGAGGTATTTATACATTTCTTAAGAGAACTAGTCCATATCCATCTTTTATTTCCTTTGATGCTTCAAGTAGAGAGGTTTGCTTAGTTGATCGGATTCGGACAAATACACCATTGCAAGCATTAACCACGTTGAATGATCCGGTTTATATTGAAGCTGCAAAAAATTTAGCGGCCATTATGAAAAAAGAGGGTAAAGGAGATTTAAAAAATAGTATCGCTGCAGGTTATCAAAGAACGATGTTTAAAAGTGCCAGCGAAGACAAATTAGTTGCTTTGGAAAAATTATACGCACAGGCGTATGAAAATTTTGAAAAGAGACCAGGTGAGGTAGAAAAATTTATGGGTAAAGACCATAAAGCAACGAATCACAAAGAACTTTTGACGGATGCAGCCTATACACTAGTGGCAAATGCATTATTAAATTTAGATGAATTTTTAACCAAATCATAAGGTGATGAAAGACTTAGATAAGTTAGTTAAAGAAGCTTACCAAACCCAATTACAAGCAGAAACTCGCAGGCATTTTTTAAAGAAATGTGTAGCAGGAATAGGGAGTATTGCACTAGGTAGTATGATGGCAAATTGTATTGGGCCAAGTTCTTCAGCGAGCGCTGAGGGTGTTGATTTGAATTCACTGAATCCATTAGCGCCGAGAAGTCCTCATTTTGCAGGTAAGGCTAAAAACGTCATATACTTACATATGGCTGGAGCACCATCGCAGTTAGAACTATTTGATTATAAACCGGCTTTACATAAACTACACAATCAACCCTGTCCAGAATCATTATTGGCGGGAAAAACCTTTGCATTTATTCGTGGAGTTCCAAAAATGTTAGGTCCTCAGGCAACTTTCAATCAATATGGTCAAAGTGGTGCATGGGTTTCTGATCACCTTCCTCATTTTACCAAAGTCGTGGATGAGGTAAGCTTTTTAAAAGCGGTTCATACGGACCAATTTAATCATGGTCCGGCACAGCTTTTTATGCATACTGGAAGTGCTAGGTTAGGGCGTCCGAGTATTGGATCATGGGTTACTTATGGGCTTGGCTCTGAGAACAGTAATCTTCCAGGATTTGTGGTATTGACCTCTGGGGGGAAAACACCAGATGCAGGAAAAAGTGTTTGGGGCAGTGGATTCTTACCTTCTGTGTATCAAGGTGTGCAATGCCGCTCAAAAGGAGATCCTGTTCTTTATATCGCTGATCCAGAAGGTATGGATCGTGACTTAAAACGCAACGCTATTGATGCAATAAACACGGTGAATAAGGAAGAATTTGAAACATTCAAAGATCCTGAAACATTATCAAGAATTGCACAGTACGAAATGGCTTATAAAATGCAAGTAGCTGTTCCCGAAGTTATGGATATCAATAATGAGCCAGAATATATACATGAGTTATATGGAACAGAACCTGGGAAAGAATCGTTTGCAAATAACTGTCTGTTAGCTCGGAAATTAGTTGAGAAAGGAGTAAGGTTTGTCCAATTGTTCGATTGGGGATGGGATAGCCACGGTACAAATCCATCAGATTCTATTGATTTAGGATTTAGAAATAAATGTAGGGAAATTGATAGACCTATGACGGCATTAATTATGGACCTAAAGCAAAGAGGTTTATTGGATGAGACGCTTGTCGTTTGGGGAGGAGAATTTGGAAGGACCCCGATGCAAGAAAATCGGGACAACAATGATATGCCGTTTTTAGGTCGTGATCATCATACAGATGCGTATACGATTTGGATGGCGGGTGGAGGTATCCGAAATGGTATCAGTTATGGTGAAACGGATGAAATAGGTTTTACAGGAGTAAGCGGTCGTTCTTCTGTTCATGATGTTCATGCTACCATGCTTCATTTATTGGGTTTCGATCATGAAAAATTCACCTACGAATTCCAAGGTCGACCATTCCGATTAACAGATGTGGAGGGAATAGTTATTAAAGATATTATCTAACCAAAATGAAATTAGTTTATTGTTTGTTATTGTTTTTGATTTGCCAGTTTAATATATCAATGGCTCAATCAAAAGGAGATTTGAAAATTAAATATTATTGTACAAATTGGGGCATGACTGATAGCTGGGATGCGTTTTGTTCCAAAGTGAAAGAAGCAGGTTATGATGGTGTTGAGACTTGGTTGCCCGCAGGTAAAGCTCAAGAGGAAATGCTAGCTGCATTAAAAAAATATGATCTAGCATTAGGACTACTTTCAGGAGGTGGAGGTCACGATTATAATACATACTTTAATAGCTTCAGTAGTAATCTTGATGAAGCAATTAAAGTTAAGCCCGATTATATTAATTGTCATACAGGAAAAGAGTATTATAGTTTTGATCAGAACAAAAAGTTGATCTTGACTGCTTCGGAGAAAAGTAAGAGTTCTGGTATTCCGATTTATCATGAAACTCATCGTGGGAGGTTTAGTTTTGCTGCCCATATTACCAAAGATTTTTTAGAAAAAATACCTGAATTAAGTCTTGCATTGGATATTTCACATTGGTGTGCAGTTCATGAATCATTATTAGCAGACCAAAAGGAAAGCGTTAATTTAGCATTGTCTCGTACAGCTCATATACATACACGAGTTGGTCAACCTCAAGCTCCCCAGGTAAACGATCCTGCAGCTCCAGAGTGGAAATCAACATTGGATCAGCATTTAGCATGGTGGGACCAAGTAGTTGAAAATCATAAAAAGCAAGGTAAAACTCAATTAACGATGTGCATGGAGTTTGGTCCGTCAGGATATTTACCCACGCTTCCATTTACCCAACAGCCTGTAGCAGATCAATGGAGAATTAATAAATATATGTTGGACCTCTTGAAGAATAGATATAAATCATTATGATTTTTTTAGACGAGTTAGGTTCATTTATTGGAAGGTTTCATCCGATTTTAGTCCATTTGCCTATTGGAATGCTGGTACTAGCATTTATGATGGCGTTAGCTGAGAAATTAAAGAAAAATGCGAATTATAATCAAGCCATTCGTTTTTCATTATTGCTTGGTTCGATTGCTGCTGTATTTGCTGGAATAACGGGTTACCTTCTTTCTAGAAATGGTGGCTATGAAGCCGATGTTTTAGATTTCCACCAATGGTTGGGAATTGCAGTTTCAGTATTTAGTTTGTTTACTTGTTGGTTATACAAAACGGACGGCAAATCATCAAGATTTAATAAAGTTCGGTCCCAAAAGTTTGTATTGTTATTGGTAATTGTATTATTAATTGGATTTACTGGTCATTATGGTGGGACCTTAACACACGGGAAAGGGTATATCAAAGATGCTGTGCCAACAAATATTAAAGCTTTCTTAGGCATAAAAGCAGAGGAAGAAGAAATCGCAGTTCTGGAAAATGTCCAAGAAGCACAGGTTTATCAAGAAGTCATTCATCCAATATTAAAAGCACGCTGTCAAAGCTGCCATGGTGAAAAGAAAAAGGAGGGGGGCTTTGCTTTACATACTCAAGAAAGTTTATTGAAAGGAGGTGATTCGGGTTCTTTGTTAAGTAAAGGAAGCAAAGAAAAAAGTGAATTATATGCCAGATTAATTTTGCCTGAAGGTCATGAAGACCGGATGCCCCCGAAAGGAAGGACGCCAATAACTGAAAATCAGATCAAGCTAATTGCATGGTGGATCGACTCAGGTCTTGATTTCGAAAAAAAGGTGAAAGAGATCAGCCAATCAGAGGAGATTGCTGGGATACTTAAAAAATTAGAAAGTGCTGAAGATAAGGGTGAGGTAGAAATGCTATATGCAAATCTTCCTGAAGCACCGTCATTACCAGAAAATAAAATTAATGCTTGGCAAGCTAAGGGAATTAAAATTATGCCAATTTCTGAAAACAATAATTATGTAGTAATCAATGCTATAAATTATCCGGAACTAAGCGATAAGGACATTGATGAATTAATGGAAATTAAGGATAATATTGTTCAACTAAAGTTAGGTCATACCAATATAACTGATAAAAGCTTGGTTAAGATAGCTTCGTTGCCAAATTTAATACGCTTACATCTGGAATATTCGCAAATTACAGATAAAGGGCTTGAAAATTTAAGTGTTGCAAAGCAATTAAATTATGTGAACCTAGTAGGGACAAAAATTACAGAATCTGGACTCAACCATTTGGAAGGTATAAAATCATTACAGCATATTTATGCATTTCAAACTGGTGGAAAATTTGATTCTCAAAAGGCAAATTCCAAGATTGATACCGGTAATTATACGTTGCCATTTTTGGAAAGTGATACTGTAAAATATTAATTCTTATAAACTAAAAGAGCCTTTAAATTAATTGAAGGCTCTTTTAGTTTAGATAATTTTGTTGATGCTTTCCAATGCATATCCCGCACTAGCGGTCATTCCTTTCCCTCCAATTCCTGTTCGAATATGAATTTTATCGGTAACATCAATTTCTAGTATTTGATTTTTATGTTGAGAATAGAATCCTGCCCAGCTTGATGAAATTACATCTTCAGACAATGGTAAAATCCTGTTTGCTTCATTAATCATTAAGCGATTTATATGGGAATTGATTGAGAAACCTAATTCATCAATCCGATTTCCTTTTGCATATTCGTGTGAATCACCAACAATTATACTTCCATCGATTCCTTGTTTGAATAAAATATGGATGCCATTAGCTTTCAGTTCTTGATAACGTTCTGGAAGTTGAATTGTATTAAAGGATGGGCAATATTCTTCGAAACTCTCGTACCTTCTGATGGTAAGTCCGGTTAAGATGTTTCCTGGCAGTTTAATGTTTTTCAGAGGTTTGGTTTTCATCATTTGAAGCTTACTGATTTGTAAGCCGCTATCATCAAACAATTCCTTAAATAAAATTTTAAACTCATAACCATTACAGATTATGACTTGATCGGCCATAAATTTTTCATTTCTGGAAGAATGTAGAATGACCTGTTCTCCAATTTCTTCGCATCCAATAATGGCGGTATCGTATAATAGACTGAAATTCGAATATTGATCTGCTAAAAACTCATGAATTTTTCGAACCATGAATTCTGGTTCCGCGCTAAGTTCTTGTTTAAAAACAATAGCTTCTTGGATATATTCGGATTTTAAATCTGGATATTTTTTTAAGACCATTTCTTTGGTCCATATTTCATGGTCATAGCCTTTTGTTTGGTAATGTTGACTTAATTCATGGATGATTTGGACCTCATCATTATCAGATGCGATGTAGATTGATCCATTATTTCTTATTCCAATATCAGTTTTAGATTGAATTTCTTGATAAATTTCCAGTCCTTTCACAGCATAATCAAACCATCTATCGGCCATTCCAGAAGGTACGACTTGCCCAAAATTTCTTATAGTCGAACCAACAGGAAAATTGTCTTTTTCAATTTGTAAAACTTTTAATCCTTTATTTAATGCATGGAGTGCGTGAAAAGTTCCTAAAATTCCTCCTCCAACAACGATTAAATCCACTTTTTTTATGTCCATTATTAGTTATTTATGAAATTTAAATTTGTGATAGCCGTATTTTGTTTATCTAAATTCGTTGGATCGTTTTTGGGATAGATGGATTTTTTACCTTTTCGAACAAAGTAACTTAAGGAAAAAATCACTAAAAAAATACCAACGGAAGACACAAATAATACCAAATCAATAAAATAAGCTCCCCAGCTTATTTCCGAAGGAATCAATTCTTTATTAATCAATACTAAGAAACTGAATAAATATCCAATAGAATCTGCGAGGTACATTATAAATCCGATATTACCTTTAATCCGAAAGGTTGCAATCATTCTCTCAAAAAAAATGGCGTTATAGGGTATGTATGCCATATATAATCCTAATCCAACGAGAATCATCCATAATAAACCATCTAGGGTATTATTCGTATAGAGAAGGGTAGAGCTCCCCATTATTATAAACCCTAACAAAATTTGATAATGAATTAATTTAAAGGCCTTTGTATTGTCTTTTACATAGATAAGTAAACTGATCATGATTAGGATGATTATTGCAATTGTTCCATCCACTTTTGCAAAAATCCCTGCACCTTTAAGATGTAACATTTGCCAGATTTCCACTTCAAAATTATCTCTAACATCTCTTAAAACTGTTAGCAAGGTATAAATGATAATAGTTAGAGTAATGCCTGGGAGAAAGGACCTTAAAAATTTCTTTCGCATATCCTTAGTCATTGGAATCCTCTCATTTCGCAGTTTTTGGTCTTCATTATTCGCTTTCGGAGAAATCTCCAGTATAGCAACGCAAAGCATGAAAGGCACAAAAAAAATCAATCCTACTAAAAAGGGCATCCAATATTCGTTTATTCCAAAATCAGTAATTAACCATCTGCCTGTAGTTTTTACGAGACCAGAAGCAAATACAAGACTAACAGCCATTGTTGCACCCATTAATTCTGTGTTTTTCCTACCTTCAAGGTAGCTAAAGACTAATCCCCAAATCATCCCTAGCGGAAAACCATTGATCAACATAAAAAATATATTGTAAGGACTTGGAGTTATAGCGAATCCTAATAGTCCAAACCATGAAATGCATATTAATGTGATTAGAACTTTTCCTCTACTCATATTGTTCATTTCAGAAATAAAGCGAATTCCATAAAACTTGCTTAGCATGTAACCGAGCATTTGAGTAATCACCAAAAGAACTTTTAAATGAATTCCAAAGAGTTCCATCTCGTCAAAATTTGCTGCAGTGAAAGACTTTCTAAATGCATACATACTCGTATAACATAAAAAGGCTGCTAATGAAATTACCAACGTAATAATCCTATCATCACATTTTTCAAAAGTTGCTCTTAATTGTTGAATGCTCTTCATATGAGTTAAAATTTAGATGTAGCTTGACATCCAAAAGTAAAACTCTAACATTACCATAAAACTAAACTTTTGTTAAGTATATGTAAACAAATATAGCTATTATATAGTTTAGTTTAATTGAGAAGGAGAATAAAATAATTGGGTATATAATAAAAATAGGTCTAATAAAACTTACCAATTCGTTTTATTAGACCTATTTCAAGGAGAATTAAATTTTGTTATGCTTTTCTATCAAAAAAGTAAACTATTAACATAATGCAAGGCTCTTTATATTTATTTTTTGGAGTATGAGAAAGTTTACCATCAAAAAATATTGAATCACCTTGTTCTAATGTTACTATTTTATCTTCAAATTGGTAATCAACTTTACCGCTAATAATATATTTATATTCAAATGCATCAGTTTCTACCATAGGGCGTTCAGCATTTGGTTCAAGTTCTAATAAAACTATATCAATTGTAGAATTATCAATATTAGAACTGAGAATTCTCTTATAAAAAAATCCAATTGCATGTTCTTTTTCAAATGCTATATAATCTTCTTTTTTTAGAACTAATATAGGTCCCTGATCTTGACTAGTCCTAAAATCTTCAAAAAATTCATTAAGATCTACTTCTAAAGAGTTAATAATATTGATCAATACTAATAGGGAGGGAACTGTTCTGTTATTTTCGATTTGCGAAATAAGCCCTTTGCTAACACCGGCTTTATCAGCTAACTCTTGAATGGTAATGCCCTTATTCTTTCTAATTTCTTTTATTTTACTACTAATTTTAAATATAGTATTGTCTTGCATGTCAGTAAAATATTATTTGTAAACCAAGCAAAGGTAAACTTTCTAAGATTAGAATGTACATCTACTTAGTGGATTTTATGCTTATAATAAAAATAATAACAAAAATTTAACACAAAATATAGTTAGTATAAATAAACTTTGTTTAGTATTGTGTAACTTTAATCATGAGTCTTATGGAAGGTATTGGTCATTATTTCGCTTTTAACTCAGAGAATGGGTCACTATCAAAAGAAAGTGCGTCCTTACCTGAGCTGGTTAATTCTGAATTATTAGTAAAAATAGATTACTGTAGTCTATGTGGTAGTGACCTACATACCTATTGTGGCTTAAGGAAGGAGGCAAATCCTACGATCCTTGGGCATGAGATTGTTGGAACTGTCATTGGTTTAGATCATAAAAATGAAATTCTGGATTTATCAGGAAAACACATTCAAATAAATGATAGAATTACTTGGACGGTTTTTGCAAGTAACCCTGAGACTAAAGAGTATAACCCTGAAACTCCTCAAAAAAATTCCGAGCTATATAAATATGGTCATCGACAGCTAACTGAGGATGACAATTTCCATGGGGGCTTGGCAAGTCATATCTTATTAAAAAAAGATACTGGAATTAGAATACTTCCAAAAGATTTACCGCTACCTATTGCAGCAACTATAAACTGTGCAATAGCAACCTCTGCTGGTGCTATAAGGTTGTGTTCCAGCATCAATGAAAAAGTAATTTTTATTTCTGGAATGGGCATGTTGGGATTGACAGCTGTGGCTATGTGTAAAGAATTTGGAGCAGAGAAAATTATTGTTTCAGATACTGACGTTTCCAGACTAGAGTTGGCTAAGGAATTTGGTGCAGATCTAGCTTTTAATTCGAAGGATAATATAGTTTCCAGTTTGTTTAAACGCCCAATTGATCGTTTCATTGATATGAGCGGTTCTCCAGAAGCTATGGAAACTGGTTTACAGATTTTAGGTGTAAATGGGATTGCTGTTTTCGTAGGTGCAGTTTTCAAACAGAGAGCAATTGAAATAGATGCAGAACAAGTTATCCGTAAATTATTGCAGATTAAAGGTTTGCATAACTACAATTATGATGACTTCAATACAGCTACTGATTTTATTATAGAAAACTATAATAATTATCCTTTTGCCAATTTAATTGAAAAGGAATTTGAATTTGACCAAGTAAAGGAGGCATTTGAGTTTGCTGTAAAAAATAAGCCAGTAAGAACCGGAATTAAGATTGACTAACCAATGATTAACGAAAAAATAAATCTGATGATTAGGAGGGAGCAGTGGAAAATGCTGTTTCTAACTATGTTTTGTTACTTATTTTTCTACACTGGGCGTCATAATTTTGGGTGGGCGACTAAAGGAATGACTTCCGAACTCGGAATAAATTTTGAACAAATCGGTTGGATAAGTTTTTCTATGTTATTGGGATATGCTATTGGACAATTTATTAATGGTAATCTAGCAGATCGGTTTAGTCCAAAGTTTATGATATTAACAGGAGGTTTTTTATCTGTACTTTGTAATATAGCGATCAGTTTCTCAAGTTTTTATTGGACCATCCTTGTTTTATGGACATTGAATGGCTACTTCCAATCTATGGCCTGGGGAGCAGGGGGAAGAATTATATCAAATTGGTGGCAAGCATCTGAAAGGGGCAAGGCATTTGGATTTTATACTATGGCAGCAGGATCTTCCTCAGTATTAACCTTTTTTCTTGCAATGATATTGGTGCATCAGGAAGAGAGTTGGAGATCACTTTTTAGATATCCTGTGCTTTTTTTATTCTTTGCATTGATAGTCTTTATGATTTTCGCATATAGCCATCCCAAATTAAAAGGTTTTCAATTAGAAGACGATCAATCAATCAAGCAGAAAAAGCTAACTTGGTCAGAATCTTACCTAAAAGTATTCAAGAACAAGAATTTCATGTTGGCATGCTGTGCTATAGGATTTCAAAGCATGGCTAGATATGGTTTGATATTTTGGGCTCCAATCCATTTTCTTGGAACTGACTATAAATCTTCAACTAGTAATTTATGGATATCTCTATTTATACCAATTGGAATGGCAATTGGAGCATTAATGTTTGGGATATTATCTGATTCATTATTTAAAGGGAGGAGGAATTATTCCATCGCCGTTGGAATGTTGTTAAGCTGTATTATTTCCATTGTTATATATTTTACAGAAACCCATAATCTTATTTTGGTCTCCATATTAATGTTTTTAGTAGGATTTTTTGTCTATGGAGTTCAATCGAATTTCTGGACTTTTAGTCCGGATTTATTAGGTAATAAGTTAGTGGGAACGGGAATGGGTGTTATGAATATGTTCGCTTATGTTTTTGCAGCAATTGGAGAACCTATTTTTGGAAAGATCTTAGATATCAGTAAGGACAGTTCCATCTTATTTTTAATGGTTTCAGTAATCTGTCTATTTTGTTCAGTATTAGTCACACAAGTTAAAACAAATAAAATTTAATCTCTAATGAGTAAAGTAAAGCTGGCCATTTTTGATATGGCAGGAACAACCGTTCAGGATGAACGTGAAGTGGAAAAATGTTTTTATGATGCTATAAAGGCTACCAATCTTGAAATATCGAGAGAAAAGATAAATAGTATGATGGGTTGGTCAAAAATATTAGTTTTTGAAACCATTTGGAAAGACGAAATTGGATTGGATCATCCCGATTATAGAAAAAAGGTTCAAGAATCTTACGACTATTTTACCAGTACATTAGAATCGCATTATGAAAAAGTTGGAGCTAAACCTTATGATGGAGTAATTGAAGTTTTTAATTATTGCAGAGAGCAGGGAATTAAAATTGCCTTAACAACAGGATTTTATAGAAAAGTTACGGATATTATTCTTTCGAAATTAGGTTGGGACAAAGAATTAAACAAAGACTATATCTGTTTAGAGAATAACGGACAAAACACAATCAACTGTTCTATTTCAAGTTCAGATGTAGAAAATGGGAGACCTGCGCCTGATATGATTCAATTAGCAATGAAAAATTGTTTGATTGATGATTCTAAGCAAGTAGTTAATTTGGGAGATACTCCTTCAGACCTACAATCTGCAGAAGCTGCAAATGTTTTCTATTCCGTGGGTTCTCTATATGGTACCCATAGTGAGGAAGAATTAAAATCATATAAATACGATCAATTAATTTCAAATCCTATTGAAATGATTGAAATAATCAAAAAATTAAATGGCTAAGAATCCCAATAATTCGGGTAATTTTTCAAGGAAAGATTTTTTGAAAATTTCTGGAATTGGTCTAGGTAGTTTTCTTTTATCACATTCATTATCTGCAAGTTCAGGTTCGGTTGATAAAACTAAAGGGATTAAGTTTGGAGTAATATCGGATTTGCATTTCGATTTGATGCATGATGGAGCTGATCGTGCTCAAAAATTTGTTGAAAGTATGATTACAGAAAGACCTGATTTTATTATTCAATTAGGAGATTTTTGCGTTCCTAAGCCACAAAATAAAAAATTAATGGAAATATGGAATCAATTTCCTGGAGATAAATACCATGTCTTAGGAAACCATGATACAGATTCAGGTTTTACCAAAGATCAGGCACTTAATTTTTGGAATTGTCCTTCTCCGTATTATTCTTTTGATAAAGATGGATTTCATTTTGTAGTATTGGACGGTAATGAAAAAGTTGAGAACTCGAAAGTTAAAGGATACCCACGTGAAATAAGTAATGCTCAATTAGATTGGTTGAAAGAGGACCTTTCTAAAACAAAATTGAGGTCAATAATTTTTTGTCACCAGGCATTTGATAATACGAACAATGGAATAGAGAATGGTATGAAAGTTCGTTATTTATTTGAAAAGATCAACCAAGAAGCAGGTTTCAAAAAAGTGATTTTGGTTTTAAGTGGTCACCATCATTCTAATTACCATAATGAAATCAATGGAATTCATTATGTTCAAATTAATAGCTCATC
>JBEBTR010000044.1:0-22459 GCA_040393725.1 Sphingobacterium endophyticum
TAATTTAAGTACGCAAATCTATCTATTTGATGACATATAAATGAGATTTATGTACAAAAAAGACCTAATTTAGAATGGTTCTAATTTCTGGCAAAAAAATAAGCCTGATTTTTATCAAATCAGGCCTAAATATTTTATAAAGCTTGGTCTATTACAAGAATGCATATCCTAAACCAATTGACCACATACTGATCTTTTGGTTGTGATTCGAATTCTGGCTAATATTATTTAAGCCATGCTCATATCTTAAATCAATCGTTAATTTGCTTATATCAGCTCCTATTCCTCCAATAATTCCTGTTGACGATTTTTTGTAAGTGTCTGGATTGGTGACTTGTGTAACTTTACCATCATGGGCAAATGAAAATACAGGACCAGCCTGAATGCGTACCCCAACTGGACCTAATCCAATTTTGGTTCCTAATAATATAGGTAAATCAACACTTTTAAAAGTTGCTTCTCCATTTTGTCCATCCTCCGTTTCATAGCCAGCTTTTTTCTGTGCATAGTATAATTCCGGTTGCACATGGAAACCGGCAACGCCTACTCGTCCCCAAATACCGGCTTGAAAACCTGCTTTCGTATCTGAATTCAACCATTTTCCTTCTGACTTTAAGCTCGAGAAGTTCACCGCGCCTTTAATACCTAATTTTAAACTAGGTAATAATTGTGCTTGCGTAGCCTGAACGCAAAAGAATAAGGCTGCTAATCCAAGTAAGATTTTTTTCATACTAAAAATTTATATATTTACTATTTCCAATCACTAAAATAGAAGTTTTTATTCAATTAGCGTATACTTAATATGTATAATTTCAAGATTCATGCCAATGAATGGCCCATTTTAAAGCTAAAACTAAAGAGAAAATACAACCATCTGTCTGAGGAAGATCTTCAGTTTCAGGAGGGTCAAGAGGTTGAATTACTCTCTCGTTTGGCTAAGCGACTAAATCGTAATGTTGACTATGTCATTTATACTCTTTCTAAGGAAATGGCTGATTTAAATTCTAATAGTTTGTAATTTTTTATGGAGAAACTGATTAATTGGGAAGAATTTGAACAGGTTGATCTCAGGGTAGGAACAATATTGGAGGTAGAGGATTTTCCCAAAGCTAAAAAACCAGCTTATCAATTGCTGGTCGATTTTGGTCCTGTCATTGGAACTCGTAAATCTTCAGCTCAAATTACCGTACATTATTCAAAACAAGAATTAATTGGTAAACAAGTAGTGGCTGTAATCAATTTTCCTAAAAAACAAATTGCCAATTTTATGTCTGAATGTTTGGTCACTGGATTTGAAGATCAAAACGGTGATATTATCTTGACTGCTGTAGACAAACTTGTCCCCAATGGCTCCAAATTGAAATGATGAAAGTATATAATTTCGAAGACGATCCCCAAAATACGACTCCAACGCTTGACGAACAGTACATGCGTGAAGCTTTAAAACTCGCAAAACGAGCATTTGAAGAGGATGAGATACCTATTGGGGCAATCATTGTTTCAAATGGTAAAATCATTGGAAAAGGATATAATCTTACTGAACGATTAAATGATGTTACAGCACACGCTGAAATGCAGGCATTTACTGCTGCTGCTAATTTCCTAGGCGGTAAATACCTTCGAGATTGTACTTTATACGTAACTGTTGAGCCTTGTGTAATGTGTGCCGGTGCAAGCTATTGGACTCAGATCAGCAAAATTGTTTATGGAGCTAAAGATGAAAAACGTGGTTATACTAGAATCAACGAAAAAATCATCCATCCCAAAACAATCATACAACCTGGAGTCCTTGAAAATGAATGTGCTGAATTGATGATGTCTTTTTTTCGTAATAAACGCTAAGTTATCCACAAATTGGGCCGTAAACGAAACAAAAACGCTCCTAAATTGTTATATTCGTATATTGATAATTAATAAATAATATAAAAAATAATCGTTATGGCATTTGAATTAGAAGCGTTACCATACGCAGCAGACGCATTGGAACCTACAATCGATAAAGAAACTATGATTATTCACCACGATCGTCACCATCAAGCATATGTTGACAATCTAAATAAAGCTATTGCAGGCACTGATGCTGAAAACCTTTCTTTGGAAGAAATCCTAAAGAATGTAAGCAAATACCCAGCTGCTGTGCGCAATAACGCTGGTGGTGTTTGGAATCACAACTTATTTTGGAAAGTTCTAGGTCCTAACGCTGGTGGTCAACCAACTGGCGATTTAGCAGAAGCTATTAATTCTGCTTTCGGGTCATTTGATGATTTGAAAAAGAAATTGCAAGAAGCTGGCGCTGGTAGATTTGGTTCTGGTTGGTCTTGGTTAATTGTGGGACAAGATGGTAAATTAGCAGTAGTTTCTTCTCCTAATCAAGATAATCCATTGATGGATGTTGCTGAAGTGAAAGGTACACCAATTTTTGGAATCGACGTGTGGGAACATGCTTATTATTTAAAATACCAGAACAAACGTCCTGCTTATTTAGAAGAAATATTCAACGTAGTTAACTGGGATGACGTAGCTAAACGTTATCAAGAAGCTAAAGGTTAATTTTATTAAAATTTTCCAATTATGAAGCGGGTATCTCAATAGATATCCGCTTTTTTTTGTTTAAGCTTTTTCAATAAACTTTTATAATTCCTACTCCTTATTCGCCAAAAGGTATAAATCTGTTTAATATTTAAATCATTAAAAAATTGAGAAAACAGGTGTTAAATGAGTTGATTACACTGTATATGATACAATTAGTGAAGAATGTATCAGTTTTTAGAACAATTTAGGTAAACATTTATTTTGTATCTTTGCAGAGTTGTAATTAAAAATGGACAAAATATGTTTAGTATCGGTTGAGATATGTTATATCCAAAAACTACATATTTAGTAACTTCGAATAAATTTTTAAAGAAGTGTGAGGTTTTCACAAAAGCTCTGTTAAATGGAGTTTCTCTTCGAAATAGAACAGGTAATGCTGTTGAATTTTACGTATTTTAAATCAAAATAATATTTGTTATTATGTTAAAAGGATTTTTTAATGTTCCTACACCTACAAATGAGCCAGTTTACTCATATGCACCAGGAACAAAAGAAAGAAGTTTGTTGAAAGAAGCTATTGCAGCTGCTAGAGCTACTGAATTAGATATTCCAATGTATATCGGTGCTGAAGAAGTTCGTACGAATAAAAAGGTTAAAATTACTCCTCCACATGACCACAAACATGTCTTAGGTTATTTTAATCAAGGTACTAAAGCAAATGTTAAACAAGCTATTGATGCTGCTTTAGCCGCAAAAAATGATTGGGAAAATCTTCCATGGGAGCAACGCGCAGCAATTTTCCTGAAAGCTGCCGAGTTAATCTCTACAAAATATAGATATAAACTAAATGCTGCTACCATGCTTGGGCAATCTAAAAACCCATATCAAGCGGAAATTGACTCTGCATGTGAAATCGCAGATTTTCTTCGTTTCAATGTAAAATACATGAGCGAAATCTATCAACAACAACCTCCAATCAGTCCTAAAAATGTGTGGAATAGAGTGGAACAACGCCCATTAGAGGGATTTGTTTTTGCTTTGACTCCTTTTAATTTCACTGCTATTGCTGGTAACTTGCCAACTAGTGCAGCAATGATGGGTAATGTGGTCGTATGGAAGCCTGCTAATACCCAAATTTATTCAGCGAATGTTTTAATGGAAATTTTCCGTGAAGCTGGCGTTCCTGCTGGGGTAATAAACTTAGTTTATGTATCTGGTCCGGATGCTGGAGACGTAATCTTCAAACATCCTGATTTTGCAGGTATTCACTTCACAGGTTCAACTGGGGTTTTTCAGGATATATGGAAAACAATCGGTGAAAATATCCACCTTTATAAAACCTATCCACGAATTGTCGGAGAAACAGGGGGTAAAGATTTTATTCTTGCTCACCCATCCGCTAACTTAGAGGTGTTAAATACTGCTTTAGTACGTGGAGCATTTGAATTCCAAGGTCAAAAATGTTCTGCTGCTTCTCGTGCTTATATTCCTAAATCTTTATGGAAAGACCTAAAGAAAATGATGGAACGTGATATCAAATCATTTAAAATTGGTGGAACTGAAGATTTTAGCAACTTTATAAATGCTGTTATTGACGAGAAATCATTCGATAAAATCACTAAATATATTGATAGGGCTAAAAACTCTAAAGATGCTGAAGTGGTAATAGGTGGTGAATATGATAAATCCAAAGGTTACTTCATAAATCCTACAGTAATTGTCGCTAAAAAAGCTGACTATGAAACAATGAGTGAAGAACTTTTTGGTCCTGTCCTTACCATATTTGTTTACGATGATAAGAAATGGAACGAAACATTGAAAGTTGTTGATACAACATCAATTTATGCATTAACCGGTTCCATCATCGCTCAAGATCGTTATGCTATCAGCCAGGCTACCGATGCCTTGAAAAATGCTGCTGGTAATTTTTATATAAATGATAAATGTACCGGTGCCGTTGTTGGTCAGCAACCTTTTGGTGGGGCTAGAGGATCAGGTACAAATGATAAAGCAGGGTCAATGATTAATCTTTTGCGTTGGGTTTCTCCTAGAACAATCAAAGAGACCTTTAATCCTGACGTTGATTATCGCTACCCATTCTTGTCTGAAGAATAAATCTTTATTGAATTAACTAATCTTTAATAAGTGTAATAGGCATTCCGATTTCGGAATGCCTTTTTTATTCCTTAATCATTCAGTGATTTAAGTTAATTAAATATTTAATGATGATTTGCATGAATATTATAATCTTGAAATAAATGGACTAGTTTTTTTATTAAATTACAAGAAGTTATATCGAAACTTTTTGATTTTTTATGTAACGTTCTTTAATCTCTGCTAACTAACCTCTTAAAACTGATAAATTATGTTTAAAAGATTATTTATACTAGAATGGAATTCTTTCTTTAGATCCGCTGATTTAGGAAAAGGAATTGCTGTAAAAATATTACTTGGTTTCTTAGGACTTTATTTTTTAGTCTCGTTTCTGACTTTAGGATTTTCCCTTCATTTCTTATTAAAAGAGCTATATCCTAATGAAGAACCCATATTTTTAGTAAATAAATTTTTGCTAATCTGGTTTTGTATTAGTTTTTTTATTCGGGTTATGTTTCAGAAAATTCCGCTATTGAACATTAAACCCTTACTCATTCAAAATATAAAAAGAACTTCAATTGTTCATTATACCTTATTGAAAACAATTTACTCTTTTAGTAATTGGTTATTAATTGCTATTATAGCCCCTTACATTATTATTACCTCTAGAATTACAGATTTCAACAATGCCCAACTTTTGGGATGGTTTGTTGCTGTTCTAAGTACTGAATATATTATCAATTTTTATAATCTCTATATTCAAAAAAATTTCAACACTTCTTTAATAAAAATCTTACCGTTTCTAATTCTCGTCATCGTCTTATTTTGTCTCGATTATTTTAAAATATTTTCTGTAACTGATCTATTTGGTTCGTTTTACGACCTTGTGTTGAATAATCCAATTTTATGTTTAGTACCCATGGTAATTGTTGTTTTTAGTTACTTTCTGCTTTTCAATGATATTAAAAGAAACATGTACCTAGATTCCTACTTGCAAGATGAAAGAAGTGAATTTAAAGAATATAATCTTTCTTGGACTAATCGTTTTGGTGAGTTAGCCCCATTTTTACAATTAGATTTAAGGTTATTGTGGCGAGCAAAAAGGGCGAGGAATACAATTATTGTTTGTCTGCTATTTTTAGCTTATGGTCTCTTTTTTTATCCAAATCCTCAATTCAAGGATTCGTCTATGCTGGTGTTTGTAGGAATATTTATTTCCGGAATTTTCATTATTAATTTTGGTCAATTTGTTCCAGCATGGGATAGTAGTTATTATGCAATGTTGATGACTCAAAATATGCCAATAAAATTATACTTGGAATCTAAAGCAACTCTAATGGCAATTTCAGTTGGTATTCTAACAATTTTAAGTACAGGGTACCTTTATTTTGGATGGGAAATCTTATGGATAAATATTTCCTGTGCAATTTATAACCTTGGCGTGAATATACCTTTAATACTTTGGTTTGGTGCTATGAACAAAAAGAGGATCGACCTAGATAATGGGAATTACTTTAATTACCAGGGCGTTGGTGCTGCCCAATGGTTAGTTGGAATTCCTCTCCTAATCATTCCAATTATTATTTGGGTAATTTTTAAGTCAATTGCTGGAATGAATGTGGCCAATATCATCCTAATCTTATTTGGCATTATTGGTTTGGCGTTCCGAAATCACTTGTTAAACTGGATAGCAAATAAATATATCATTAAAAAATATTCAATGTTAGCTGGATTTAAAGAGGTAAATAATTAGTAATAAACAAAAATTGAAATTAATCATGATTCATATACAGAATTTAAGTAAGAGTTATAATGGGATTCAGGTTTTAAATATTCCTGAACTTCTAATTCAAAAAGGGGAAAGCGTTGGATTGGTTGGAAACAACGGCGCAGGGAAAACGACTTTATTTAGCCTAATATTAGATTTAATTCAACCTGATTCTGGCAATGTTACCTTGGGTAGTATGCAAGTTCATGGTCAGGATGAGTGGAAGAAATTTACAGCTGCTTTTGTTGATGAAAGTTTTTTAATAGGGTATTTAAGTCCTGAAGAATATTTTTATTTTTTGGGAGAATTAAGGGGGATGAACAAAGTGGATGTTGATGCGGTTGTGGCTGAATACAAAGAGTTTTTTAATGATGAAGTATTAAACCGCAAAGTTTATATTCGGGATTTATCGAAAGGGAACCAAAAGAAAGTTGGAATTGTAGGTGCATTAATAGGTAATCCAGAGGTGATTATTTTAGATGAACCATTCGCTAATTTAGATCCTAGTACCCAATTCAGGTTGAAGAATTTAATTAATAATCTTAAAGAGAAAAAGGATATAACATTGCTTATTTCAAGCCATGATCTATCCCATACTGTTGAAACTGCCGACCGTATCATTGCGCTGAATAAAGGGGTCATCGTTAAGGACTCCCTTAAAACACAAGAGACCTTGGCAGAGTTAAATTCTTTTTTTGCAGTTGAATAGCTAATCAAAATAGAATATTTACAAAAATTCCCTCAAATTGCAGAGGGAATTTTTGTTTTTATCAATTACTTTCGATTGGCAGAATTATCCTTTTGTGAACCTGTTAATTGTACTTCCATCATCCAGATTTAAAGAGACAAGTAAATTCTTACCCTGCGCAGATATATCAACAAATGTTCTATTTCCAGCTTTAGGACCTCCTCCAATTATTACATAGTAATTGTGGTTATTGTCTGGCGGATGAAAACTATATTGATGTGTGTGACCGGATATAACGGCATCCACCTTGTGATTGTTTAATAATTCATGGAAACATTCATAATTATGTTTCGTACCATGCCAATCATCTGAATGATGAAATGGAATGTGGGTTACAACTAATGTATGTTTTGCTTCTTTTCTTTCTTTGGATTGCAGTACTTTAGCTAACCATGCTTTTTGCTCAAGCCTATAATTATCATAATCGACTGTTCCCCCATACACCTCATGGTCATCTGGCTTGTCTTCTCCACTATCAAGAACGATCCAAAATATAGGTCCCATTTTAAATGCCTGATAAAATTTATTTTCTGGATAATCAAAATATTTTTTATAATCCCTAGCAAAACTTCCTCTAGTTTCATGATTTCCACGAACCATAATAAACGGAGTTTCACTTGCAAATTTATTCCCTATTGGAGTTAATAGTTTCTCTGTCAAATCATTTTGGTTGCTTACATAATGAAAAGAATCCCCGTTCAGGAAAACCAAATCTTTTTTAGGAAGCTTACTTTTATCATAGAGATAAGCATAGCTGTCCTTTGCTTCGTGAATGTCATTTAATATTAAAACATTGATGTTTTCTTGTTTTGATTGGGGAAGATTTATTTCTATAGGATTAGATTGTATAGTCTCTCCATATTCTATTTTATAAGGATCAAATTTTTTGATTTCCTTTGCTACAACCCGATATCTTAAAGATTTTGAATCCGTGTTAATCTTAAACTTGAATAATTCTGCATTTGCATTTCGCATACCGTCTTCTACTTGAAAAATTGTTTTTAAGACTTGGTTATTGCTATCTAATAGTTCTACCCATGCGAGGCAGGGTTTTGTGAAAACTGAACAAATGCTAAATGATTCTTCTTTGAGATTTTGGATATATGGGGGACAGGCAAATGAAAATGCTGTATCCTGCTTAGTGATTATCTTTTCTGCATAGACTGGCGTCCTTGCTCCTATACTGATCAAGCCAAGGCCTTTTAAGAAATTTCTTCTATTGAAGCTCATAGTTAATTTTGGTTAGATTGTATGAATAAGTAAATTTATAAAAAAACAGCAACTAATAATTAGCTGCTGTTCTATATTAACTCCTTAATTTTGAAACCTAGAGGAGTCTTTGTAAAAAATGTGCCTATTAATCTTCTTCCTTGATAGCAACTTGATCCAAATCTTGACCAGTAACTTCTGCTCTGATCTTTGCTTCTAGCTCATCCATCAAATCTGGATTATCTAACAATAATGTTTTTACGGCGTCACGACCTTGACCCAATTTCGTGTCCCCATAACTAAACCAAGAACCTGATTTTTTAACAATTCCATATTCAACCCCAAGGTCAATGATTTCACCAACTTTAGAAATTCCTTCACCAAACATAATGTCAAATTCAGCAATTCGGAAAGGGGGGGCTACTTTGTTCTTAACGATTTTTACTTTAACACGGTTACCAGCAACTTCGTCTGAATCTTTAATTTGAGAAGTTCGACGAATATCTAAACGTACTGAAGCATAAAATTTTAATGCATTACCACCAGTCGTAGTTTCTGGATTTCCAAACATAACACCAATTTTTTCACGTAATTGGTTGATGAAAATACAACAACAGTTGGTCTTAGAAATAGTACCGGTTAATTTACGTAATGCTTGTGACATCAAACGAGCCTGTAATCCCATTTTTGATTCACCCATTTCCCCTTCAATCTCTCCTTTTGGAACCAAGGCTGCAACTGAGTCAATCACTATGACATCAATCGCTCCTGAACGGATCAAATTATCAGCAATTTCTAAAGCTTGCTCACCATTATCAGGTTGTGATATTAATAAGTTTTCAATGTCAACACCTAATTTTTGAGCATAATATTTATCAAAAGCGTGCTCTGCATCAATGATTGCTGCAATTCCACCCTTCTTCTGTGCTTCTGCTACAATATGAGTGGCTAACGTAGTTTTACCTGATGATTCTGGACCATAAATCTCAATGATACGGCCCTTGGGAACTCCACCAATACCTAAAGCTATATCTAAACCTAAAGATCCAGTCGAAATCGATTCAATGGGTTCTACCGCAGTATCACCTAATTTCATGATCGTCCCTTTACCGTAATTCTTTTCTAGTTTATCTAAGGTAAGCTGTAAGGCTTTTAATTTATCTGAGTTGCTCATATTTTTAGTATATTGTTGTCAAAAATAATTTTTATTATTGAAATCTACAAATTAAATGCTAAAAAAATTAGTTAATATTTTTTCATTCCTAAAATAAGTAGATTTATCCGCATATCTAATTTTTTGATAAGAAGGAATAGTTAATCTTTTTCTATGTGTTTTGCTTTATATGTTTTTTCAAAATATTTACAGAAATAAGTAATTGGGCAAATATCACATTTAGGGCTTCTAGCTAAACAAATATATCGTCCGTGTAATATAAGCCAATGGTGGGCTATTGCAATAGTATCCTTAGGTAAGTGTTTTACTAATTGTTTTTCAGAAGCTAATACTGTGGTTGCTCGATTGGTTAATCCTATTCTATTGGCTACTCGGAAAACATGGGTGTCAACTGCCATGGCGGGTTGATGGTAAATTACAGATGAAATAACATTTGCTGTTTTTCTTCCAACTCCTGGCAACTTCACTAAATCTTCAATTTTTTCTGGTATCTCCCCATTGAAATCACTTAAGAGCTTCTTGGCCATTCCAACCAAATGTTTGGATTTATTGTTTGGATAGCTCACCGAACGGATATAACTGAACACTTCTTCAGGGCTACTTTCTGCCAATGATTCAGGGTTCGGATATCTTTCAAATAGGGCAGGGGTAATCTGGTTAATCCTTTTGTCCGTGCATTGCGCTGAAAGAATTACTGCAATTAATAATTCAAATGGAGTGCTATAATTGAGCTCAGTTTGAGCTTCGGGATTGTGGGTAGAAAAATACTCAACAAAAGCCTTGTAACGTTCCTTTATAAGCATAAACAAAGATAACAATAATTCCTGCTTACAATTAATGCTTATTGCTTATAAGATTAAAAGCAACGAAGCCATTCTGTCTTAGAATGGCTTCGTATTATAAGTTACGAAATGTCTTTGAATAATTGAGGATGTTTTCGATTGTCCTATCTTCTGGATCTTTAGACAATTGTTGTATGCAACTTTTGATTTTTTCCTCGAATGATACTTCAAGATTGTTGTCTTGAATAATACCTGAAAGTTGACCTTCGTAATTTACTTCTTTAATTTTAGTAGAATTTTCAACCATAAGCGTCTTGTTTTCTTAACTAAACGCAAGATACTAAGCATTATTGTGAAAAATTTAACATTTTTTTACTTTTTTTGAGAAACAATTTTATTAGCTTCTTCAATTGCCTTATAAGCATTCACTATACCACCGCTAACGCTGATTTCATCTAGGTAAACACGTTTGGTTCCACCATCTTTTTTCACTTTTACTTTTTGGTCTACCTTCGTTACGCTCTTCATAATAACGTCCTTTACCTGCTCTGCGCTTAAGCTTGGATAATATGCACGAATCATTGCTGCTAATCCCGAGACAACTGGTGCAGCCATACTAGTCCCTTGATTTTCTTTATACTTTGATTCGGGAATCGTCGAATTAATTTTTACTCCTGGTGCGAATACGTCTACACTACGGTAACCATAGTTTGAAAATTCTGCCAATAATTCTGAATCTGATTTTAATCCTGTAGCACCTACTGTTATCCAATTTTTTGCCTCACCAACAACAGCATCTAAACTGTCTGTGAAATACTTGGTAGGAAAGTTCTTTTCTATGTCATTATCTTGGGAATCATTACCTGCTGCGTGTACCAACAATACATCCTTTGATTCTGCATATTTAATCGCATCATCAACAGCCTTTTTATTGTGGGCATAACCTTTTCCAAAACTCATATTGATTACCTTAGCGCCATTATCGACTGCATAACGAATCCCATTTGCCACATCTTTGTCTCGTTCATCACCATTTGGAACTAAACGAACAGCCATAATCTGAACATTATCTGCAACCCCATTTACACCTAAGTCATTATTACGTTTTGCAGCAATAATTCCCGCAACATGGGTGCCGTGTTCCGCATCCGGACCTTTAACATCGTTGTTGCCATAATATTTTTCGGTTACATCTTCATAATTGTCACCTACGATACCCCTAGGATCAAACTCTTTGTTCAAATGGAAATCTGCCTGATCGGTAAAATATTTTACTGCATCCTGAATGTCAGTGTAGAATTTGTCAAACGAACCCTTGTCTAACTCCTTTTTAGCAATTCGAATTGCCATTTTTTGACGATCGCCAGTCGTTTGGAAAGCTTCTAAATCTGCCTTATTGATATCCTTGGGCTCTTTACCAATCTTCTGAATGATGCCATCGATCTCCGTTTTTAATCCTCCATAATTTACTTTCCCGAAAGAAGCCTCATCCATTTTGGACGTGTAATCTGTAATCATTTTTTGATAGGCTACAAACTCACGTCTTTCCTTTTCTGATAGGGGAGTACTCGGAAGTACGGAAATATATTTTGGCTCATAAATCCGAATTTGACGCGTTACTTCGAGATTATCTTGGTCTACATTCTTACCATCTTTTCCTCCTATGAAGTTCCATCCATGAACATCATCGATATAACCATTGCCATCATCATCTTTTCCATTGCCAGGGATTTCTTTTGGATTCGTCCAAAGGACATCTTTTAGATCCTCGTGTTGTACATCTACTCCTCCATCAAGAACTGCAACGATCACAGGTGATGCTTTTTTACCCTTTAACAATTCTTGTGCTTTCTCAGTACTGATTCCCATGTAACCGTCTTTTTGGAAATCTAAATTGTACCAGTTTGGAGCTGGAGTAGTTTTATCTTGGCTGAAGCCAAGTGTTGGAAGAATTCCTAAAGCTAAATAACACAGAAATTTATTTGTTGCTATCATATTTTTAAAGATTATAATTCGACAAATTTAATGAATCAAATAAGATGCTTTTGTTAATTAATCTAAAATCATTAATAAATTGTCTTATTTTTAAATATTCTTTAACCAAATTAATTAATTTAAATATATGAAAGATAAATATGTAATTGGTTTAATATTGTCTATCATGATTTCTTCTTGTTCCCCGGACAACAATACTAAAAAAGAGCCCATAAAGTGGCCTAATGCAACTCCCCCAGTGGCTGAATTGAAAGACCACAATCGGGTTATGCATGGTGATACTGTGTCAGATCCATATTATTGGATGAATGATTATTTCAAAAAAGGACCCGATTCCTCAAAAGTAGTCGCTTACCTTGAAGCTGAAAATAATTATACCCATGAAATGATGAAGGATACGGAACCTTTCCAAGATCAGCTTTTTAACGAAATGAAAGCAAGGATCAAGGAAACTGATGAAAGTGTTCCTTATTTTAAGAATGGGTACTATTATTATCAACGCACTGAAGAAGGAAAGCAATATTATAAGCTTTGTCGCAAAAAAGGTAGTTTAGAAGCTCCTGAAGAAGTATTGTTAGATGTTGACAAAATGGCGGAAGGATTTCCTTACTATGCATTAGGTGCTGCATCGGTCAGCCCAGACAATAAATTGTTGGCCTATGCTGTAGATACCGTTTCCAGGAGAGAATACATTATTCAGATTAAAAACCTTGAAACTGGTGAGTTATTGCCTGACCGTATTATTAGAACCTCTGGTGGGACGGTTTGGGCTGCTGATAATAAAACCATTTTTTATACCTCCAAAAATCCTGTCACATTATTAAGTGAAAAAATAAAGCGGCACACCTTAGGAACTAAGTCTGATGATGATGTGGTTGTTTATGATGAAAAGGACAATACAAATTATATAGGTGTTTCAAAATCGAAAAATGAAAAATTTATTTTCATTTATTCCGGAGGTACTTTAAGTTCTGAAACTAGATATATTAAAGCCGATGAACCCAATGCTGAGTTTAAGGTATTCCAACCTAGAACAAAAGATGTTCTTTATGATGTTACTCCTCTTGAAGATAAATTCTTGATCGTAACTAACGAAAATGCCAAGAACTTCAAAGTGATGGAGACTCCATTGGATAAAACAACAAAGGAAAATTGGAAAGAATACATCCCTCATCGCGAAGATGTCCTTGTTGAGGGAATCGATGAATTTGCCAACTATTTAGCAATTTCAGAAAGAAAGAATGGCTTAACCCAACTAGCAATTCGAAATTTAAAAGATAATAGTCAGCATTATCTTGATTTTGGCGAAGCTGCATATACTGTTTACCCAAGCACCAATGTTGATTATAATACCGATGTTCTTCGCTATGGTTATACCTCTTTAGTTACTCCTTCATCTACCTTTGACTATAACATGAAGTCAAAAGAAAAAACTTTGTTGAAACAGCAGGAAGTTTTAGGTGGGTACAATTCAAAAGATTATATTACGGAGAGGGTAATGGCTAAAGTCTCTGCAGATGTTCAGGTGCCTATTTCAATAGTTTATAAAAAAGGGACGAAGAAGGATGGGAAAGCTCCTTTACTCTTATATGCTTATGGATCTTACGGTAGTTCCATGAACCCAAGTTTTAGTTCTTCAAGATTATCCTTATTAGATCGAGGATTTATCTTTGCAATCGCACATATCCGTGGGGGTGAAGAAATGGGGAGGCAATGGTATGAAGATGGGAAAATGATGAAAAAGAAAAATACTTTTACAGACTTTATTGATTGTGGAAAATTCTTAATCGATCAAAAGTTTACTTCTAAAGAACATCTTTATGCCCAAGGAGGAAGTGCCGGTGGTTTATTAATGGGTGCTGTTATTAATATGTCTCCGGAAATATGGAATGGGGTAATAGCTCAAGTTCCATTTGTGGATGTCGTAAACACGATGCTCGACGAAACTATACCGCTTACTACAAATGAATACGACGAATGGGGTAATCCAAATAATAAAGAAGCTTATGATTATATGAAATCTTATTCTCCCTACGAGAATATTGAAGCTAAGGAATATCCAAATTTATTAGTGACAACTGGGCTTCATGATAGTCAAGTTCAATATTTTGAACCAGCAAAATGGGTGGCTAAATTAAGAACTCTTCAGCAGGGAAATAATGTTATCTTATTAAAAACAGATATGGATTATGGTCATGGTGGTGCATCTGGTCGTTTTGACTATTTGAAGGATGTAGCGCTGAATTATGCATTTCTCTTTAAACTTGAAGGGATAACGAAATAAAAAGATAAGGGCAGAAATTTATTTTCTGCCCTTATCTTTTTAAAGTTATTTTGATTATTTGTGTTTTAAACTATCTGCATTATTTTCTGCTTCAATTTCTCTGGCATCTATTTGATGCTGTTTATAGTTCTCCATAGCAATTTTACTAGCTCTTTGAGAAACTACTAACCCAAATATGGCAACAACTGTGACTACTATAATTCCCCACATATATTTCTTCTTATCCTGTTTAACTAACCAGTACATAAAAAGAATGTACGGAATGACGAATAAGGCATAAAAAAAGATACTTGGACCTACCATGATGATAAAATTTTATGCAAAATTAAGGATTTATTTAATGATTGTGCTATTTACTAAGCATTCAAAAAAAATCTTACAAAACAATGAGAGATTTTAAACGTTTCAATAATTGGAAAGTCTGATTGAAAGGTTTTCAATGATGCTTGAACCTATTTGTTTTTTAAATAAAAAAACTACTTTGAGATTGCATAAAAGAAAAAAATAATTGTTTACTTTTGCGCTGTCAGATCACTTAGTATAAATAAGATATATTAAAGATGTATTGTAACAGATTGTATATGAATTCTTGTGCTCAAGCTTATGAAAAGCTTGTGAAGAATGGCTATTGTTCAATACGAACACTTAATTGTCCTGTTCTACGATTCCGACGACCTATTCTGCCTCGAGCTTGATTCTGAGGCAGGCAAACTTCCCATTTTGTTATTCATCCAGCTCGATGAATGATATTCAAATTAGATTTTTAGTTCAAATACTTTGGTATTTATTTTTTAGGTCGACATTATTAAATGACAATCTCAGATTTTTTAATTATTCCAGCAACGGCAGATCATGTGAAATATGCCGAAGAAGTCTGTAATGAAATGTTCGAGTCTGCAAAGGCTCGTGGAACTGGTATTGCACGTAGAAAACCAGAATACGTTGCACGTAAGATGGAAGAGGGGAAAGCTGTAATTGCTTTGCATAAAGACGGTACTTGGGCTGGATTCTGTTATATCGAAACCTGGAGTCATGGTGATTATGTCGCTAATTCAGGCCTTATTGTAAATCCTGTTTTTCGTAAAGTTGGCTTAGCCAAAGCGATTAAAAAAAGAGTGTTTGAACTCTCTAGAGAAAAATACCCTCATGCTAAGATTTTCGGATTAACAACAGGATTAGCTGTCATGAAAATCAATTCTGACTTAGGATATGAACCTGTAACCTATTCTGAATTAACTCAAGACGAAGAATTCTGGAAAGGTTGCCAATCTTGTGTTAATTACGATATCTTAATGTCTAAAGATCGCAAAAATTGTATGTGTACAGCGATGCTTTGGGATCCTGTCGAAAAAGAAAAAGAACTTAAAGAAAAAATTCAGCGTAAAGCTGAAGCGAAGGAACGTTTGGACAGAATCTCCAAAAAACAGTCGCTCCTAAAAAGAATTGAAGCGAAACTGTGGAGATCAACTAAGAAATTTGTTGCGGCGGTATTTCCTGTAGGTGCTAAACCAGTAAAAGGTTTTTAATTTGTTATTTTTGTTATTATCAGCATATAAATCATTATAAAATGAAAAAAGTAGTTTTAGCTTTTAGTGGTGGATTAGATACTTCATTCTGTTGTATTTATCTATCTCGTGACTTAGGATTGGAAGTTCACTCTGTTATTGTTAATACAGGGGGTTTTTCTGAAGAAGAATTAAAGAATATCGAAAAAAGAGCCTATGATTTAGGTGTTAAGTCACATACCACAATTGATGAAACTGAAGATTATTACCAAGATACTATTAAGTATTTGATCTTTGGTAATGTATTGAAAAATGCTACCTATCCTCTTTCCGTATCAGCAGAACGTGTTTCTCAAGCTACAGCAATTGCAAATTATGCAAAAAGTATTTCCGCAGAATGTGTAGCTCATGGATCAACAGGGGCAGGTAACGATCAGGTACGTTTTGACATGATCTTCCAAACATTAATTCCAGGTGTAGAGATTATTACTCCGATCCGTGACCTTCAATTGTCTCGTGAGGATGAAATCGAATACCTTAATAAGCACGGCGTTGAGTATTCTGCTGAAAAGGCTAAATATTCTATTAATAAAGGCCTATGGGGAACTTCAGTTGGTGGAGCTGAAACCTTAACTTCAAATGAATATCTTCCTGAAAGTGCTTGGCCTACTCCATTAACTTCTACGGAACCTCAAAAAATCTCAATTGATTTTGAAAAAGGTCAGCCAGTAGCGTTGAATGGAAATAAAATAGGTCCTGTTAAAGTGATTCAAGAATTACAGGCTTTAGCACAGCCTTATGGTATTGGTCGTGATATACATGTAGGTGATACAATTATCGGAATTAAAGGCCGTGTTGGATTCGAAGCGGCTGGCCCTATTATCCTTATCAAAGCTCACCATACTTTAGAAAAACATACCCTAACAAAGTGGCAGTTATCTTGGAAGGATCAATTAGCAGCTTTCTATGGCAATTATATGCATGAAGGTCAGATGCATGACCCTGTTATGCGCGATATGGAAGCTTTCCTTCAGAGTTCACAAGAAACCGTCACAGGACGTGTATTTGTGGAACTGCACCCTCACCGCTTCATTATTTTAGGAATTGAGTCAGAACATGATTTGATGTCTAACAAATTCGGTAGCTATGGTGAAATGAATAAGGGATATACAGGTGATGATGTAAAAGGTTTCTCGAAAATATTCGGTAATCAAACCATTATTTGGCATAAAGTAAATCATAAAGATTAATGATCATTGAAGCCGACCTGAATCACTTAGAGGAGCTCGCTCCACTATTTGACTCATACCGAGTTTTTTATATGCAAGATTCGGATCTTGAAAAGGGAAAAGCTTTTCTGAAATCGAGAATCGAAAATAATGAGTCTATTATTTATATGTTCTATAAAGATGGTAAAGCCGTAGGTTTTACCCAGCTTTATCCAAAATATTCTTCTGCAAGATTAATCAAAAATTGGATTCTTAATGATCTGTATGTTGATGAAAATTATAGAAGGGAAGGAATTGCTAAACAGCTTATAAATAAGGCAGTTACTTTTGCTAAAGATCAAGAAGCAAAGTTTATTCAACTAGAGACTCAGAATAGTAATAGAAATGCTCAATTATTATATCATAAAATGAATTTTCAAATTCAGGATTCTGATCAAGAATTTATTTTATTTAAAAGATTTTTATAATTAATAGGGCACATTATTTAAGGTGCCCTTTTTATTTATTTATTATGGAAAAAATTAAAGTAGGTGTCGTTGGGTCGGCTGGTTATACCGGTGGTGAGTTATTAAGAATATTAATCTTTCATCCTAACGTAGAGATTATTTTCGCCAATAGTGCTTCAAATGCTGGAAATAAACTATCTGATGTACACAATGACTTATTTGGTGATACCGAATTAACATTCTCATCTGATTTTCACTCCAAAATAGATGTCTTGTTCCTATGTGTTGGACATGGTGATGCAAGGAAGTTTTTAGATGCTAATCCAATTGATCCCTCTGTAAAAATTATAGATCTTTCGCAAGATTATAGATTGAAGAATCGTGTTGAATATCAAGGAAAGAATTTTATCTATGGACTTCCTGAATTGAATAGAGAGGCAATTAAATCTGCGCATTATATTGCCAATCCTGGGTGTTTTGCGACAAATATTCAATTGGCATTATTGCCATTAGCAAGTAAAGGCCTGTTACCTGATCAAATTCATGTGAATGCTACTACAGGTTCTACAGGTGCTGGACAAAAACCAAGTGCTACTACTCATTTCTCATGGCGGAATAATAACCTTTCTGCTTATAAATCTTTTGAACATCAACATTTACAAGAAATATCAGAATCTCTAAATCAATTGCAGGACAATTTCCTTCCAATCAGCGATGATTCATTATTAGATAGAGCGGCTAAAAGGATTAATTTTATACCTCAACGAGGAGATTTTGCTAGAGGAATTTTTTCTGCAACCTATGTTGAGACTGATTTATCGGAGGATCAAGCTTATGAGTTATTTGAAACTTATTATGCTGAACACCCATTTACTCATGTTTCTAGAGCTAATATCGATTTGAAACAAATTGTAAATACCAATAAGAGTATTATACATCTTGAAAAACATGGTAATAAACTTCTTATCCTTAATGTGACTGATAATCTGCTTAAAGGAGCGTCTGGACAAGCGGTTCAAAATATGAATTTGATGTTCGGATTGGATGAAAAAGCAGGTCTGAGATTAAAATCCGTTGGGTTTTAAATTTAATATTTTTATATATAAAGCTTTCCTTGAAAGCTGTTATTAAAATGCATAAAAAAGGGCTGAATTAACAAATTCAGCCCTTTATATTTATTGGGAATTCTATTTCTCCAATAAATTAATTTTTCTCTCAATGGAAACATTGTCACCTGTTACTGCATTACCATCTTTGTCTACCAAAGTTAGTTTCACTGTAGCTTCTCCTAATGGAAGGTTAAGGATTTCGTAAGGAACCCATTGATCTAATGTAAAGTCTTGTCCATTAATATTAGCTTTTACTTTATAGTTGTCTGCACCTAAAGTTGCGTTGGCAACAAAGAAGTCTAATAATAGAGCTTTAGTTTCTTCACCTTTGTAATCTCCTTTTGGTCTACTATAGAATAAAGAAGGTTCAGTTGGAGCTGGAAGCTCTGCAATCTTACCATCTGCTTCAACCTTAAATTTGATTAATTTAGAAGCATCTGCAGTTTTTATAGATTCATGAAATGAACGAGACAAGAAAGACATTAAATAATGCTCTGAGTTTACAGGAACTGTAAAACTGTGCTCTGGTTTATATAATGCTGCATATGGTGTATTATCCAAAATAAAGTGGATGTGTTGTCCATCATGCGAGTTCGCCATGTGGTGGGTATGTTCTGTCTGTTCAGTTAATTTAAAGTTCTGAACATCATATTTTACTGTGATTTTTGCAGAATCTGTACCAACTTTCTCAGAAGTCAATGATGATATTTTTAACGTAGCTCCTGGAAAATCCTTAGCATGCTGAAGTGGATTTACTGCAATAGCGCCTACTGTGTCTGCCAATGCTGTTGAATCCTTAATTTCGCCTTCTTGATTTTTTGTAGGGGTATTACATGAAGCAAGTACCGCTGTTGCAGCTAATACTGCTAATGCTGATTTAAGTGTTCTCATTTTTAAAATAATATTTAGTCGAAATATGTTTGATTATTAAACAAATATAAACGATAATTGTTTACTTTTTATTGAAAAACAATATGCAATGATTCTTTTATTGCTTTTAGGGTCTTTTGTAAGTCCTCCTTTGTATGTGCCGCTGAAATAAATCCTACCTCGTATCCTGAAGGTCCAAAATATATTCCTCGATTCAATAATTCCCTATGCATGATCTTGTATTTCTCCATAGATGCAGGATCAATTTCATCTGCACGTTGGATTTTTTCTTGTTCAGTAAATGCAAACCAGAATATGGAACCGATTGTAGTCAGGCTTACCTGATAGTTACTTTCCTTAATAAAAGAACGTAATTCTTCAACAAATTCTTTGGTAGTTTGCTCTAAATTCTCGTAAAATCCTGGTTGTGCAAGAATTTTCAACGCAGCAATTCCAGCGGCCATAGCAACTGGATTTCCAGAAAGTGTTCCGGCTTGGTAAACGGCACCATCAGGTGATATATTACTCATTAACTCTTTAGACGCACCATAAGCTCCAACTGGCATACCTCCACCAATTATTTTTCCATAAGTAATAATATCCGGTTGGATATCATAATATTTTGATGCTCCTTCAAATCCTAATCTGAACCCCGTGATCACTTCGTCCATAATCAACAATGAACCGTTTTCCTTAGTTATCGATCTTAAGAAATGAATATAGTCCTTATCTTGAATTAATAAGCCATTGTTTGCAGGAACACCTTCAATAATCACCGCTGCTATTTGATCTTTAAAGTCTTCGAATACAGCTTTCAATGCCTCTTGGTCATTTAATGCAATGACAATTGTTTCATCCGCAAAAGCCTTTGGAACGCCTGCTGACGATGTCTCTCCGAAGGTCACAAGACCTGATCCTGCTTTCACTAGCAATGAATCTGAATGTCCATGATAACAGCCTTCGAATTTTACTATTTTATCACGTTTGGTAAATCCACGTGCTAATCGAATAGCCGACATGACAGCTTCTGTACCGGAGCTAACAAAACGTATTTTTTCAATCTTCTTATTATTATTCAGAATCAATTCTGCCAGATCATTCTCAAGCGAGGTTGGTGCTCCAAAACTTAATCCTTTTCCTAATTGTTGTTCTACCGCTGCTTTAATTTCAGGGGTATTGTGTCCTAAGATCAATGGACCCCATGAACAGCAATAGTCGATAAATTCATTGCCATCAGCATCCCATAAATGTGCTCGGTCTCCTCTCTCAATAAATAATGGAGTTCCATAAACTGATTTAAATGCTCGTACTGGAGAATTTACCCCTCCAGGAAAGTATTGCTTAGCTTTTTCAAATAACTTCGCCGACTTTTCACGTGAAATATCCGAAGTAGATGTTGTCATAGTCTTCTGTTTGATTGTGTAGAACAAAATTAATATTTAGTAGTTAGTATTTGGTATTTAGACCTTGATAAGTTTGAAAAATAGGGATTATGACGATATTGTGGCTTTAGGATAGATAATTCAAAAAATGGTTAGAGCCATAGCAAAAACAAAAAAAGCTCCACTATGGGAGCTTTTATTTATTTTTTTGGTATTCTTATTTACCTTCTTCTAAAACTTTAGTAACAAGTTCAGCAGCTTCTTTTAATAAGATAGCTGAATATACCTGTAATCCAGAGTTATCGATTAATTCTTTCGCTTCTTTTGCGTTAGTTCCTTGTAAACGAACGATAATTGGAACTGGGATATTTCCGATTTCATTATAAGCATCAATTACACCTTGAGCAACACGGTCACAACGAACAATACCACCAAAGATGTTAATTAAGATCGCTTTTACATTAGGATCTTTTAAGATAATATTGAAACCAGCTTTTACAGTTTCAGCATTTGCAGTACCACCAACATCTAAGAAGTTTGCAGGTTCACCACCAGCAATTTTAATGATGTCCATAGTAGCCATAGCTAAACCAGCACCATTTACCATACATCCTACGTTACCATCAAGTTTAACATAGTTAAGGTTGAATTCACCAGCTTCTACTTCTGTTGGATCTTCTTCAGTGATATCACGCAATGCTGCAATTTCTGGATGACGGTATAATGCGTTTTCATCCAAATTAACCTTAGCATCTACAGCTAAGATTTTATCATCTGAAGTTTTTAATACAGGGTTAATCTCAAACATAGATGCATCGATTGAATCATATGCTTTGTATAATGCTGCAACAAACTTAACCATGTCTTTGTGCGCCGCTCCTGAAAGTCCTAAGTTGAAAGCAATTTTACGTGCTTGAAATCCTTGAAGACCAACTTTTGGATCAATTTCTTCCTTGAAAATTAAATGCGGAGTTTTTTCTGCAACCTCTTCGATATCCATACCTCCTTCAGTCGAATACATAATAATGTTACGACCTGTAGCACGGTCTAAAAGTACAGACATGTAGAATTCTTTGGTTTCGCTATCACCTGGATAATAAACATCCTGGGCAATTAAAACCTTGTTAACTTTTTTACCTTCTGGACCAGTCTGTGGAGTTACCAGTTGCATACCGATGATGTCTGTTGCACGTTGCAATACTTCATCTTGGTTTTTTGCTAACTTAACACCACCACCTTTACCACGGCCACCCGCATGGATTTGTGCTTTTACCACAACCCAATCCGAGTTGAATTCTTCTTTCATTCTTTTCGCAGCCTCAACAGCTTGCT
>JBEBTR010000045.1:0-22440 GCA_040393725.1 Sphingobacterium endophyticum
ATGGTAATATTTTTAGATTAAATACCTGGTTCCGCTTTGATGCTAATTTCTATGGAATGAATGTTCCAGTTAAGAAGATTAAAAAATTAGTGGATACCGGAATGTTAGGATGGCCACTGAAGGTGACTATCAGTAAGCATACAGGATTCGATTGGAAGTTCTATTGGGTTGGTAAAACAAACCTTCCAGTCGAACAAGTTCCTAAAGAGTTGGATTATGAAATGTGGTTAGGTCCTGCACCTCATAAACCTTACAATTCACACCGTACTCACTTAACGTTTAGAGGTTATTGGGATTATGATGGTGGTGGTTTAGGAGATATGGGACAACATTATATGGACCCGGTTCAGTATTTCTTGGGTAAGGATAATGAAAGCCCTGTAAAAATTGAAGTTGATGCTCCTCAACAACATTCTGATGCGGTAGGAATATGGAGAAAAATTACCTATACCTATGCGGATGGTTGTCAAATCATCTTAGATGGAGAAGGAACTGAAGAAGGTAAAGCTTATATCGAAGGTCCTAATGGTAAATTATACCGTGGATTTGTATCGGATATTCCAGATTTGGAACGCAAATTAGCGCAATATCCTGATCCAGCTCCTCAAATGACTGACTTCGTTGAAGCCGTGCGTACTCGTCAGAAATTCGCTCTAAATGAAGAAAATGGTTATTACTCTTGTACTTTGATCAACTTAGGATTGGCAGCACTTCGTCTTAACAGAACATTGCATTTTGATTCTGCTAAACAAGAGTTTGTAAATGACGACGCAGCAAATAGATTAATTAACCAGCCGATGAGAGGACCTTGGTCTTTCTAAAACCTTAAGACATGAAAAAAGTATTTAACACCATAGCCGCATTATTATTTTTACAAGTTGCTGCATATGCTCAACAACCAACAGGCAGAACAACAGCGACCAAAATTGCTGACGTACTTGCCCAACAGCCTGCTGAAGAACAAGCTAAATTCTTGATGGCAATGAAGGAATTAGAAGGGTTCACTTCTGATGATGTCTCTGCTCTTTTGCTGGGCTTGAAACCTCAAGGTAGTAATAATGCTCCTGTAGAGTATGCAACCAATTCTTATGCATTCTTTGTTATGCAGCCTAACATGGAAAGCCAGCGTGCTACCTATGTAAAGGGTCTTTTGGATGCATTGGATAAATTGACCGATAAAAACAATAAAGGATACGTATTAGAAGTTTTAAAATTCTGCGCTAAGAATGACGCTATCGATAAGGTTGCGCCATATTTAGCGGATGAAGAATTAGCTGAAAAAGCTGCCCGCGTATTGAACGCTGTACGTACTCCAGAAGCTGCGGCTGCATTGAATAATGCCTTGAATAGTTCAGCGACTGAAAAAACAGCTACAGCTATTGTTTCAGCTTTAGGTGATCTGGAAGCAGCGGAGTCGGAAGCAAAAATTATTGAATTAATCGGAAAATATACTTCTGATAATTTCCAGCTAGCTGGTCTTACTGCTTTAAGTAAAATTGCCGGCCCTAATTCTGCTGACCTTTTCTTGAAAAAAGCGGAAGAGAAAAGCTATCAGTACGATAGAACAAATGCAGCTAGTCTAGCTGTTGATTATGCTGAAGGCCTTGCTAAAAAAGACAAAGATGCTGAAGCTACACGCTTTGCGACGCTTCTCTATAAAAATGCAACAGCATTAAAAGCCCCAACCATTCAGGCTGGTGCTATTTCAGTATTAACTTCCATTAACCCCGCTAAACAAAAGAAACAACTGATTAAATTGGCTTCTAGTGAAGATAAACTTCTTCGCAATGTGGCATTGGGATTATTGGCTGAAGATGCTAAAGCTTCTGATCTTGTTAAATTGGCTGGTTCACTTAGAAAATTGGATGGAGATGCCCAAGAAAGCCTATTAAACTTCCTAGCAATTGAAGATGCAACGGGCTCTATTAAAGCAATTGAAAAAAGTTTTCCAGCATTGAAAGATGAAGAAGCTAAAATTGCTGCATTGAATGCTCTTTCTGTTCTTTCCAAAGGTACAAACTCAGACTTTTTGATTAAACAGATTCCTTCTGCCTCAGAGAAAGAATTAGCAGTTATCAAAACTTTACTTCTATCATCAAAAGATAAAGCAGCGATGGATTCAGTAAATGCTGCTGTGGCTTCTGCGGATGCTAAGACTCAAGTTGCTTTATTGGATGTATTGTCTCAGCGCACGAATACTGCTTCTGCAGCTGCTGTATTGCCATTGACTGCTTCTACCGATGCAGCAGTGAGATTGGCTGCTTTTAAAGCATTGCCAACTGTTGTTAATCCTGATAATTTAGAAGCTGTAATTCAATTGTTGGATAAAGCTTCAGGTGAAGAAGCTCAATATGCGCAACAAGCTGCAATATTGGCTATCAATGCAAGCACAGATAAGGATGCTAAAATCCAGCGCCTAGCGGCAAATATCTCTCGATCTGCTGCGCCTTCTGCAGGGAAATTTTTCCCAATTTTTGCTGGGGTAGGCGGTGCTGACGCTCTAAAAGCTGTTGAAAACTACGTTGGTAGTAATGGCCCGCTTAAAGCTGAAGCAATACAGGCATTGGCTAATTGGTCGAATTCTGAATCATTGCCTATTCTAATAAAACTTTCTAAAACGGAAAAGGATCCTGCATTATTCAATACAGTATTCAATGGATTGCTTAAGCAATTGAACGCTAGTAAGATTAATCCGGATCAAAAAACATTATTATTAAAAGATGCATTTGGATTAGCGCAGGATACTAAACAAAAAAGAGCTGCATTAAGTAACCTGCAGTCTACAGGTACATATCAAGCTTTGATGTTCGCTGCAAAATATATGAATGATGCAGAACTTGGCGGTGCAGCTAGTAATGTTGCCATGAACATTGCGATGGATAACAAAGCATTTGTTGGTCAGGATGTACGCAATATATTAAATGATGCAGCTGCTAAACTTTCTGGTAGCGAAAGCTCATACTTAAAAGAGGCAATCGTGCGTCATTTAGCTGAAATGCCAAATGAACAAGGTTATGTTTCCATGTTTAATGGCAAAGACCTTTCTGGATGGCAAGGGCTTGTAGAAAATCCTATTAAACGTGCGGCCATGTCAAAAGCTGAATTGGCTAAGAAACAAGCTGAAGCAGACAAAAAAATGCGCGAAAGCTGGACTGCTGAAAATGGTGATCTAGTATTCAGTGGTCATGGAGATAACATTGCCACCATTAAGAAATATGGTGATTTTGAAATGCTGGTTGATTGGAAATTAGATCCTAATGGAAAAGAGCCTGATGCAGGAATCTACTTGAGAGGTACTCCTCAAGTTCAGATTTGGGATATCTCTCGTACAGAAGTTGGTGCTCAAGTAGGCTCGGGTGGACTGTATAACAATGCTAAAAATGCAAAAGATCCATCAAAAGTTGCTGACAACGCTTTAGGTGAATGGAATACTTTCAAAATCAAAATGATTGGCGAAAATGTATCTGTATGGTTAAATGGTGAGTTGGTGGTGGATAATGTACCTTTAGAAAACTACTGGGACCGCAATCAATCTATTTTCCCAACGGAACAGATTGAGCTTCAGGCACACGGTTCTAGAGTATGGTATCGCGATATCTACATTAAAGAAATCCCTCGTAAAGAAGTGTTTGCTTTGAGCAACCAAGAAAAGCAAGAAGGATTCGAAGTATTATTCGATGGTACAAATTTAGATAAGTGGACAAATACACCTGCTTATGAAATTACGCAGGAAGGATTCATCCGCTCTAATCCTGATGCTAAATTTGGAAAAAACCTTTATACCAAGGATCAATACGGTGACTTTGTTTATCGTTTTGATTTCAAACTGACTCCAGGTGCTAACAATGGGGTAGGAATTCGCACTCCATTAGAAGGAGACGCTGCTTATGAAGGTATGGAAATCCAAGTCTTGGATGACGGAGCAGATGTTTACAAAGACCTTAAACCTTACCAATACCATGGTTCTGTTTATGGAATTATCGCTGCTAAACGTGGTGCATTAAATCCTGTAGGTGAATGGAATACTGAAGAAATCCGTGTTCAAGGAAGTAAGATCAAAGTTACTGTTAATGGAAAAGTAATTGTTGATGGCGATTTGAAACAAGCAACTAAAAACGGACCGGCAGATGGTAAAAGCCATCCTGGTTTAAATAATGCTTCGGGACATATCGGATTCTTGGGCCACGGAACTGAAGTCTTCTTCCGCAATATTAGAATCAAAAAATTGTAACGATTTTTTAAAAATAATTCAGCGCCAACAATACGTTGGCGCTTTTTTTATGCGCTATTCGTAAAATAAAGTTGACAAAGAAGGGATTCTTTATGGATTCTCGTATACTTGCCTTATAAAACAACAATCAATTATTCATGCGTAAGATTAACCTAATAATCTCTCTATTCATTCTTGGCCCTGTAGGGAACAGTTTCGCACAATTATCACCTTTGACGGTAGATAAAATCATGCGTGATCCAAAATGGATGGGTACTGCGCCATCAAATTATCGATGGTCTGAAAATAGTAAATACTTATTCTTTGATTGGAATCCCGAAGCAAAGGATAAATCTCAAGTTTATCGTTTGGATGTAAATTCCAAAAAATATGAGTTGAGTACAGATAGTATTGCAAAGCTAGAAGTGGCACCGGATTATATCTTTAATAAGGACAAAAGCTTAGCTGTTTTTGAAAAAGATGGCGACCTTTTCTTAAAAAATAAACAAAATAAAGTTGTCCGATTGACCGAAACTATAGAACGAGAAAATCCACTTGCTTTCTTAATCAGTAATGAATTGGTTTTCCAGCGTAATGAAAACATCTATGCAATAGATTTTGCAAATAATGCCACCCGTCAGTTGACCAATTTTCAAAAAGGCTCAGCTCAGAAAGCTGACTCCAAATTAAGTGATCAGGATCAATGGTTAAAAAAGGATCAAGAGGAACTTTTCGATGTTTTTAAAGAGGAAGACCGATTAAAAGAAAAACCGAAAAAATCATCCGATAGAAAACCTCAATATCTTGGCGATGGATTTCTAGGCGGGGTATCAGTCAGCCCAGACGGAAAATATGTGAGTTATCGATTGATCTTTCCTGCTAAAGGAAACAGAAATACCATTGTGCCTGATTTTATTACCAGGTCGGGATATGTTGAAGACCTTAATATGCGTACTAAAGTCGGCAATGCTTTGACGCAGTTTAAATCTTTCGTCTATAAAGTTCAGCAAGATACAGCCATTGAAGTAAAGGCGGCAAATATTCCCGGAATTAAAGATTTACCAAAATATCTATCCGATTATCCCGAACGATTGGCAGAACTTCAAAAAGCAAATAAAGATAGAAATGTCAATTGGGGGATAACTTCATGGTCGCCGGATGGGAAAATTGCAGTTGTAACCGCAAAATCGCAGGATAATAAGGATTTTTGGATTCTAAAAGTTAACCCAGAAGATGGAACCATTCAAGCTTTGGACCGTCAGCATGATGATGCTTGGATCTCCGGCCCAGGAATTGGAAGGGATGTCAAATGGCTGGATGAAAATAATTTCTATTTTCAAAGTGAAGCTTCAGGCTATTCTCATCTTTATACGTATAACCTCAATAACAATAGTAAGAAACAACTTACTAATGGTAATTGGGAAGTACAATCTGTAAAACTATCTAAAGATGATAAGACTTTCTTCATCTCTGGAAATAAGGAACATCCAGGAATTACGCACTTCTATAAGTTGCCAGTTGAAGGTGGTAATCTAATCCAGATCACTTCTATGAAAGGTGGCAATGAGGTAACGATGTCTCCGGATGAGAAATGGTTGGCGATTAATCATTCAACAATGAACAAGCCGTGGGAACTCTATTTGCAGAATAATAAACCCGATGCTGATGCCAAACAGATAACGAAGTCTACAACTGCTGAATTTGATAGTTATGCATGGAGGGAACCTGATATGATAAAATTCCAGAATAGATACGGCGACGATGTATATGCACGTGTCTATCCTGCCAAAAATCCACATCCTAATAAACCTGCTGTCGTATTCGTCCATGGAGCAGGTTATCTACAGAACGTACATTATTGGTGGAGCCAATATTTCAGGGAATATATGTTCAATAATATGTTAGCTGATAATGGATATACGGTGATCGATATTGATTATACAGCAAGCTCAGGTTACGGCAGAAACCACAGAACAGGAATTTATCGCCATATGGGCGGGAAGGATCTTACCGATCAAGTGGATGGTGTAAAATACTTAGTGGATCATTATGATGTAAATCCAGCGAATGTTGGGCTATATGGTGGTTCGTATGGAGGTTTTATTACATTGATGGGGCTATTTACCGAACCTGATGTTTTTAAGTCTGGTGCTGCTTTAAGGTCGGTTACCGATTGGGCACATTACAACCATGGTTATACTGCTAATATTCTAAACACTCCTGTGGAAGATCCGATTGCTTTCAAAAAAAGCTCTCCAATCTATTTTGCAGACAAATTGAAAGGTAATCTTCTTATGCTGCATGGTATGGTTGATGTCAATGTGCAGTTCCAGGACATTGTGCGTCTTAATCAACGTTTAATAGAACTTGGAAAGGAAAACTGGGAATTGGCAGTGTATCCGGTAGAGGATCACGGATTCGTACAGCCTAGCAGTTGGACTGATGAATACAAGCGTATATTTAAACTTTTTGAAACCACCTTGAAAAAGTAAACCTTTTAAACGACAAAAAGAGGGATGAAATCTAAATTTCATCCCTCTTTTTTTATATAATTATTCTTATCTTAAACCTAATTATTAACCAATTATTCAGAATGTTATGAATTATAATCGACTACTTCTCCTGATTATTTCATTCTCTGCAGCAGCAACTATGTTCTACTTTTTATTTGGCCCCAACAAGGAAAATAAAACCTTAGGCTATTTTGCTTTATTGGTGCTTATTGGAACCAATGCATTTTATTTTTTCTTTTCCAATGATTGGCGAAAGGATAGAAGATAATCAGATTCCCTAAGCAACATCTCTTAAATCAACAGCGACAACACGAGAAACTCCTTGTTCAACCATTGTAACACCATAAATAATATCTGTACTTGCAATCGTACGTTTATTATGTGAAACGACTATGAATTGTGATTGACTCGAAAATTCTCTGATTATATTGTTGAATTTATCAATATTGGTATCATCCAATGGAGCATCTACCTCGTCAAATATACAGAATGGTGCCGGTTTCAATAAGTACAGCGAAAATAGGAGGGCAGTTGATGTCAATGTTTTCTCTCCACCTGATAATTGGTTGATCGACAATGGACGTTTTCCTTTTGGACGAGCAACAATGTCAATATCAGATTCTAATGGATTATTAGGATCACTTAAAACAATATCGCATGAATCTTCCTCATTAAATAAGGAACGGAAAACTTTGATGAAATTCTCACGTACGGTTGTAAAGGCATACATAAACTTATCATTTGCCGACTGGTCGATCTCTTGAATGGTACTTAGTAAAGATGCCTTCGCCTCCATAAGATCTGTTTTTTCTTTTTGGATGAATCCATGGCGCTCATCCATTTCATCATAAGCCTCTTTTGCCATTGGATTGATGCTGCCGTAATCATCCAATTGCTTTTTGAGTTTCCTACAGCTGGTCTCTAAATCTGACATTGATGGTCTTTCCTCTGGTATTTCTGCCTCCAATAGGTCTTGTAATTCAATGTTAAACTCAACTGAAAGTCTTTCCTTGAGTGCATTTAAGTCAATCTGTAAGGTTGTTTTCTTATCCTTGAGCTGCGAAATCAATGAGTCGGAGATGTCTTTGGATTTACGAAGTTGGTTGATCTCGTCCTCCAGGTCATTAATAACTTTTCTAGTTTTAAAAAAGTCTTCTTCAACTTCCTGCAATCCCTTCTCTAATAATTCCTTCTGCTCATACATGGATCCTAGGTCCGTATCGTTAAGATCTACAAAACTCAAAGCCTCTTTAAGGTCTGCTTTCACTTTTTCGAATTCAAGACTGAATTTTTCAATTCGTTCTTCAAAATTATCACGTTGGGTTTCCCGGAATTCAAGATCTCTTTGAATGCTGTTGACCTTGTTTTGTTGCTGATGATATTTAATGTTTTCTTGATTGAAAAGTGATGACTTCTCGGTCATAACCTCGGAAAGTTCATGATAACGGTCTTCTAATTCACTCAATACAGTTTGGTTCTGCTTTGCAGTTTCTTTAAAACTGTCCAATTCTGGCTCTGATTTCTCTAATTGTGTAGTAATCGTACTGACCTTATCTTCAATGTCTTGCCTTCTCGACTGGCTTGAGTTGATAAAGGTCTGATACTGTTCCTGTTTGGTTTTGACAGAAGTTAATTCATTGCTAAGCCTATTCAGCTGCATACGTTGTTCGTCAATGAATTCTTTTTGGGAACTTCCTTTCAATCCAATCAATTGTCCGTTTATGTCTTCCTGCAATTCTTGAATCGAATCAATTTCTTGATTAAGATCCTTGATTTCTCTCTCTAGAATTTCTAAGTTCTTCGCCCGACCGATTCTTTTTCCTTCGAATAAACCTACTGAACCTCCACTGATGCCGAGCTTGTTCTTGGCATATTTTCCGGCTTTCTCTAATATTATTAAATGCTCTGATGGAAGGTCCGAATCTAGGTCAATGCCTGATTCAGAATCAACCAAATACACATTATTTAATAAAATCTGGCAAAGTGATTTATACTTCTCATCAACAGTGATAATATCCATCGCCGGAATAATTCCTTGTCTATCTGATAGTAATTGTTCGGATTTGTTTAAATCCTTAATGGTTTCTAATACAAAGAAATTAGCTCTTCCTCTTGAAGCATCACTTAATAATTTAATTGCATGAACAGCATCTTCTTTAGTCTCCACAACATAATGATTCATGATGGGTTCCAAAAAATTTTCTATTGCAACTCGGTAATCTTCTTTACAGAATAAAATATCGGAAAACAATGGTGGAGTTTTTTTCCAGCCAGCATGTTTTTTTAGGAATTTAATCGATTCTGGAAATCCTTCTAAATTATCAACTAAGGATTTGGTAAGGTTATATTCATTTTGTTTAGAATCGACACTTCTTGCTTTTCTTCTCAAGTCTTCGGATGCTGTCCGCAGTTTTTCTTCACATTGGCTGATTTGCCTTTGAATTTCCTCCTCAGCACGCATCGCTTCATCAAACTGATCTTGCTGAATATTCACCCGCTCTTCCAGTTCAGCAACAACTTGATTAAATTGATTCAATTCCATTTCCTTCGATGCTGTATCATTGCTTGTGCGGAGTGATTCTTGTTCTAATGCTTCCTTTTGAATACTTAATACAGCCAATTCTTTTTCCAAAGCATAAATCTGACTTTGAAGTGCCTGACTATTCTTTGAGAATTCATCCAATTTTGCTTTAGCAGAAAGCTGTTGTGACCTCAATTCTTCAACCTCTTCCTTTTGGCTGTCCAAATTCGTTTTAACAGTATCCAATGTGTTCTGTTCTTCAAACAGCTCTTCGTTAAGACGTTTTATTTGATACTCAACATGGCTTAACTGTTGCTTGTCGTTTTGAAGGTCATTCGTTAATCGGGTTTCCTTTTCTTGCAAATGTACCAATTGAGCATTCTTTATCTTTTTTTCAGATTCATAGGACCTGATTTTATTTACATACTCATTTGTTGCCTTTTGCTGTGCAGATAGATTCTGCTCTTTGGAAAGAATTTCCGTTTTGATTGCCTGAAGTGTCTTTTCCTTATTGTCCATTTGGCTTAGGACTTGATGAAGCTTAGACTGTTGTTCCTCCTCTTGCTCAGTTATTCGCTCTAAATCAGATTGAAATCCTTCTAATTTATAATAGGCTAAACCAATACTTGATTCTTTATATTCATCCTTTAGTTTAAAGTATTTTTCAGCTTTTTTAGCCTGGTTTTCCAAAGATTTCAGATTCTTGGTGATTTCGTACAATAAATCATCAACTCTTGACAAGTCTGCCTCAGTATCTTTAAGCTTTGAAAGTGTTTGCTTCTTCCTTACTTTATATTTTGATATACCAGAAGCTTCCTCAAAAAGCGTCCTCCTTGAATTATCTTTGTTGGCAATAATCTCATCGATCATCTTCAACTCAATAATTGAGTAGGTGTCAGCACCAATTCCTGTATCTAAAAATAAATCAGTGATATCCTTTAACCTACATTTTACATTGTTTAATCTGTATTCACTTTCCCCTGTTCTAAATAGTTTTCTCGTGATTGTTACAGTTGCAAATTCTGTAGGTAATATATTTTTACTGTTGTCGAAAGTCAAAGAAACCTCAGCAAGGTTAGCTGCTTTACGATTCTTGGTACCGTTGAAGATGATGTTTTCCATCTTGTCAGAGCGTAAGTTCTTCGTGCTCTGTTCTCCTAGTACCCAACGCATCGCATCAACAACATTAGATTTTCCACATCCATTCGGACCAACAATAGCAGTTACGCCCTCGTTAAAATGGATTGTCACCTTATCACCAAAACTTTTAAATCCTTTGATTTCTAATTTTGTTAACTGCATTAGCTCTTATTCGTAAAAAAATGTTCGCGAAATTAAGGAATTTCAACTATGATTGAAATAGCCTAAACCGATGATGCTCGTTCTAAGGAAGATAGCTTATTCTATGATATCCTTAAAATACACAAAATGTGCAATGGCATCCTTTTGGATTCTAAAAATCCCTTTGGAAATTCTGAGATAACCTGAAATAGCAGTCAATGCCCATGCTATTGGGGTAGTTACCTCCAATTCAGGACTAGTAAGGTATCCAAAATCATAGAAATCACCATAATTCCTTATGATCTCAATTTCCTCTTTTTCTTCAGGTTTTAGATTAGGCTCGTTCCAGCGCCATGTCCACTTCGTTCCCTCTGAATCCAAAGATCCCACTATCTGAAACGTAAGTTTTAGGCTAGAATTGTCCTCATTGTGAAAGGTAATAATGTACTGTTCCCAATCGACGGTATAATTTGAAAATTGACCAAAGCCATAGTCACTCTCTAAAATCTCCTGTTGGTCGGTAATATACTCATGTGCCTTTTCATGTAATACACGAAAAGATTCATCTATCTTGGGTTTCTCAAGGCTCATAGGCCATAAATATAACAAATCATTGAAAATAAGAAAAGCCCAAATAAATGGGCCTTTCTATTTTTATGGATGTATTGTAAAGCTGCCTATGTTGAAAATATTATTCAGTGATATAATAAACACTGTAAGTAAGCTCCAAAGGATAATTTGAATCACCCTTCGATCCTATAAGGATAAAATTGTAATGCTTGTTTTTTTCTAATTCAATCTCATCAATTTTTGCCAATACCGCCCCCTTGTCGTCTGTTACCGTAACAGAAGTCTTTCCAGTGTTTGATTCTCTAAAAATTTGTGTTTGTGCTAAGGTAGAAGGATTCTCCTTTACGCGGTTGGTAGATCCTACAATCTCTTGGGTTCCAACCTTAAAGTTTACCTTTCCAACCCCATTTGCTAAATGGAAGAATCTCACCCCAGTTTTTGTTCCAGCATTTTTTAATTCAACATCCGGAACTCGGATGAATTCAGGATTCTCCTTCGTGCCGTAAACCATACAGCTGTAAACAACGCTATCAGCAAAAGTTAAGGTTGTATCAATGATTGCCTTATTATCTAACCTGTCGATAACCTGAAGCTTTTTATTTCCAGGTATCGCATAGAACATGGAGATGCCTTTATAATTTGGATTAATCTGATTCAATAAATTCCCATTAACGGCATACACGATTCCGGTATTCTTTGGATAGAAATTAAAAAGGGATACAGCCGGATAATTTAAATCTGGATAATTATCGTCTTCCTTTAAACAGCTAGTTAAGGTTAATATACCTAGGACGATGATTATTAATAAGCTATGTTTTTTCATTTGTTCAGTAAATTCTTTTTTGAATAACATTTTTGAACGTTCAATAAAAAAACGGTTGTGCTTTTCAATTCGCTACAGCTGTATATAAATTATTTAGATAGCCTTCCTATTTGGGTTTAATTTTTCCCTTCCAATCCTTTTTAAGAACTCTTCTAAACCTATTTTTTGGATGCTATATACTTCATGTTCATAAATAGGAAATAACTCCATCAAAACAACACCTGCCGATTTTCGTCCGTCTTTAATGCGTTCTGATAATTGTACATCTCTTGGAGAAATAACCACAAAAGCATTCAAATCAGAATCTTCACTGATCTTCTGTCCAATTCGGATGATTTCGCCAGAGTTAAACGGACAGTCTCCTCGCAATTGATTCGTCAGATACCCAACTATATGGGCCCAGGCCATGTCATTAGAATCCATTTCAAGGTATAGTTCTACTTTATTATGTTGGTCAGCATGCGAAGCAAATGACAGTCCATATGAAAAACTAATCATAGGATGGATATCTGTTTTGGGAAAGACTAGGGTATAGACAAAAGGAAGTTTCTTTTTAACACTTTTTTCGCGGAATACCGAAGCGCTCTGGCCAAAAATTGATTCCAATTGCCCACGATAATATTCCAATGGAGACTTTAGAAAATCGGGTTTTTTAAAAATCATCTGAAGAATTAACCTGTTTTTTAATGCTAAAATAGCTAATTATGCAAAAATTTCAGAAAAAGCTGTCAAATTGACTTAAAAATAACATTGGAATATAAGTTGATAATTTGTGTACGTATAAATCAAAGAAAAATATAAACATTAAACATATGCAAGAAGAGAAAGGTACGATTTCAATTCACACCGAGAATATCTTCCCGGTAATTAAGAAGTTCTTATACTCAGACAACGAAATATTTTTACGTGAGTTAGTGTCAAATGCGGTAGATGCTTCTCAAAAAATCAAAAGATTGGCCTCTCTTGGTCAATATAATGGTGAAGTTGGAGACCTAACCATTCAAGTGAAGGTGGATGAGTCTGCAAAAACGATTACTATTTCTGACAATGGTATCGGAATGACAGCAGATGAAATCAAGAAATACATCAATCAAATTGCTTTCTCAGGCGCAACTGAATTTATGGAAAAATTCAAGGAAGCTAACGATGCCAATGAAATCATTGGACGTTTCGGTCTTGGATTTTATTCTGCATTCATGGTGGCTGACCAAGTTGAAATTGACTCCTTGTCATACCAAGAAGGCGCTGAACCTGCACATTGGGTATGTGATGGCTCTACTACTTACGAAATATCTTCCGGACAACGTACAACACGTGGTACGGATGTAATCCTTCATATTAATGAGGAATCATTGGAATTCTTACAAAAAAATAGAATTCAACAAATCCTGAATAAATACTGTAAATTCTTACCTGTTCCAATTCAATTTGGAACAAAATCAGAGTCTGAGCCAGATGGGGAAGATGAAGAAGGTAAACCGAAATATAAAACCGTTGAAGTCCCTAATATCATCAACAATACGCATCCTGCATGGACTAAATCTCCATCAGAGCTTACAGATGAAGATTACTTAAAATTCTACCACGAATTATATCCGCATTCGATGGATGAACCATTATTCTGGATTCATTTAAATGTGGATTATCCATTTAATTTAACGGGTATACTCTATTTCCCTAAAATCAAAAATGAATTAGAGATCCAAAGAAATAAAATTCAATTGTATTCGCGTCAGGTATTTATTACGGATGAGGTTAAAGATATCGTTCCTGAATTCCTTATGCTTTTGCAGGGAGTTATCGATTCTCCAGATATCCCATTGAATGTTTCAAGGTCTTTCTTGCAGGCTGATAGTAATGTGAAGAAAATCAACAATTACATCACGAAGAAAGTGGCTGATAAATTGAATGAAATCTTTAAGGCAGACCGTAAGGGATTTGAAGAAAAATGGCCAGACATTAGTTTGTTCATCAAATATGGAATGTTGAGCGATGAAAAATTTGCAGAAAAAGCGAATGATTTCTGTCTTCTTCAAAACGTAAATAAAGAATATTACACCTTCAAGGAATATTATGAAAAGGTGAAGGATATCCAAGTTGATAAGGATGGTAATATCATTTACATATATACGCAGGATAAATCCCAACAAGATGGATATATTGCAGCTGCATTAGCAAAAGGTTATGATGTCTTAAACTTTGATGGTCCTTTGGATACTCACTTTGCCGGCTATTTAGAGCAGCATGGAGGTGAAAAAATCCAGTTGAAGCGTGTTGATGCTGATGTTATCGATAAGTTGATTGCTAAAGATGAAAAAATAGAGCAAACATTGACGGAGGATGAAAGCAAAAAAGCATCTGAGCTATTTGAAAAAGCAATCTCACGTCCTGATATGAAAGTAGAGGTTGATGCTTTGAATGCGAATGATCTTCCTGTTTCGGTAACTATCGATGAATTTATGCGTCGTATGAAGGATATGGCAAAAACTGGTGGAGGTATGGGATTTTATGGAACCCTGCCAGATAATTATAAGGTAACAGTAAACGGAAACCATCCTTTAGTAAAACGTATCCTAGAATCCTCGGAAGAAGAAGGCGAAAAACTTGCTAAGCAAGCATTTGATTTAGCTCTATTATCACGTGGATTACTCACTGGCGCAGAATTAACAGCATTTGTAAAAAGAAGCGTAGATCTTATTTAATACATTATCAAATATCATATATCGGAAAAGAGTTGCTAGAGCAACTCTTTTTTTTGCGGGCTCATTTTAAGACCAACTCGGGTTCTGGCCTACTTTCAGTCGGGTTTTGCTCGTGAATAATCCGCACCTTGCTATGACATTGTCCACAGCTCGTCCGCTCACAAGCGGACGAGCTCCGGATGAGTTTTGGACAACCTGCGGATGAGACACGAGCAAAACACGAGCAAAACTCAAACAAAACCTAAAGGAAAATACAAATGCTATATATTCTGTTTTAGGGAAAATCAATACCTAAATTAGGCATGATACTTTGTCATTTATGGATAGGAAATGTTTCTTGGAATAGGGGCGGGAATATCATTTTAGGAGAATAAAAAAGGGACTTAATTAAGTCCCAATTGTTTATCATCCATGTATTTTAACATTTTCTTGAGTTCTGGATCGTCAAAATATGCTAAGCTTGAACTAGCAATTTTTCGAGCCATTCTAAACTCTTTCTTTTCCAATTGATCAGATGCAAGATTCACCGCCATGGAAATAAGATCTTTATTGTCTTTCAAACCAAGACCTTGGTTCTTTGCAAGTTCTTCTATAACTAGATCATGGTAGGCCAAAGATTTTTCTATATTCTTTTCTTGAAAACTTAAGAATGCCAATTGGTTTGCATTAATGGTATACACTTTACGAACTTCCCTGTCATCTTTTAGAAAAGGAAATTTTTCAGTCCATGCATCGATACTATCCAATGAGCTTTGTAAATTGTTTTTATCTGAAACTAAGCTGATCAAAGACGCCGAAATCATTGTTTGTATTTCCTTATCATTATTATTTTCATGATAACATGAAGTTAATAAAGGTAAGGCTTGGTCTACATTCTTATTAACTGCTAATTTGATTGCTTTTTCTTTGTTCTCCTTATAGGTAATTGAGTCTGACTCTTGCGCTAACACGCTACTCGATACGCTTAATGCTATTATTACGGCAGATATTTTTAAATACATATGTTTAATCATAGAAACAAAACTATAGGATTAGCAAGTGTTTTTAGAACTCTTAACTTTTCTTAACATGTCAATCTGCATTGAAATTCAATAAACCGCAATTTAATGGATTCAATTGTAACAAAAGTATAGCAAAAACAAGTAAAAAGTCCTTTTAAATAATTGATAGGCAGTATTAGTCGTGGAGAGGCCCTGCAGATATTAGATCTACTGACAATATGATTAAGCAAGATGAATGATTGATAGAAAAATTTGGATTGCAACTATTAGATGATATTTTTTCGCAATTCAAATTCTTCTTTAATTTCATTCATGGATTTGATGTTTAGGATTAATATAGGGAACGAGATAATTGAACATAGCCAAAGGAACATATGATCAGCTATCATCCCTAGTGATATGGAGGTAATCCAATAAAGACTTAATGCTATAATATGAATGAGTATTATGGTCTTCAACCTGCTCAGCTTTTTTACCAAAACAGCTTCGCTTAATTCTTGAAACTTTGTGGTCATGCTATTAACGTATCTATTTGATTATTATATAAATATAATAAACGTTTAACGGCGATTTTTTAAACATTCAAAAGTTAATAGAAACTTAATGTTATGGAAATAATTGGAAAGAAACCATTCGTTTTTAGTATATTAAGCCAATAACAAAATATAATCTCCTAAACATGAAAATTTTTATTAATAAACTTATTCCAGAGATTGGGATGCAAATACTCGCACGTCCAGACATTGATTTATTAATGCCTGAGAATCCTGAGATTTCCTATGAGGAATGGATTTCCTATTGCCAACAATGCGATGCTATATTAAATATTGGAGCATACAAAATCGATGCTAAGTTTTTTGATCTCTGTCCATCCGTAAAAGCTGTATCCTTGTTTTCCGTAGGATATGATCAGGTGGATTTAGAGGAGGCAACAAAACGTGGAATCCCGGTTTCAAATACCCCTGATGTACTAAGTAAAGCAACATCAGATATTTCATTTATGTTGATGTTGATGACTTCTAGATTAGCTTCATTCAATACAAATCAAGTTAGAATCGGTGTTCGATTTAAGTATTTTAATCCAATTGCGAATTTAGGCCAGGAACTTTATGGAAAGACATTGGGTATATTCGGTTTAGGAAGGATCGGATATGAAATGGCGGTCAAATGCCAAGCGGCTTACCAAATGCCAGTCATTTATCACAACCGAAACCGCAATTTGGAATTGGAGGAAAAATTAGATGCTAGGTATGTTAGTTTTGAAGATTTATTAAAACAATCTGACGTTCTGTCTATACATGCGAACTATGCGCCGGAATACCATGGTTATTTTGATGCCTCTGTATTTAATCAGATGAAACCGAATGCGATTTTGGTGAATACGGCTAGGGGTGGTTTTGTCAATGAAAGCGATTTAGATTCAGCCTTAAAAGAGGGGAAACTGTGGGGTGCAGGTTTGGATGTTACCGATCCAGAACCCATGTTGCCCGATAATCCCCTTTTAAAGCATGAAAGAGTTTGTGTATTACCTCATATTGGTTCAGCCACATTCGAGGCAAGATCCGGAATGGCAAGGATTGCTGCTGAAAATATCGTAGCATTTATTGAAGGAAAACCATTGAATACCTGCCTAAATCCAGAAGTTTATACTAATGATTAGAATACTGATTGCACCAAATAGTTTTAAAAATGCATTAACTGCAGAAAAAGCATCTAAAGCGATTGCTTCCGGTCTAAAGGATTCGGGACTTCAGGCAGAATTAATTTCATTTCCTATAGCTGATGGTGGTGATCAAACCTCATCACTCTTAGTCAAGCATCTTAAAGGTAGCATGAAAAGGGCAGAAGTACATGGCGCCTATTTGAAAAAGACAAGTGTTTCTTATGGTTTAATCAATCGAGGAAAAACTGCTGTTATTGAAATAGCAGAAACATCTGGATTCAAATCGATACAAAACCGTCTGAAATCACCGCTGAAATCAAGTAGTAAAGGATTGGGTGAGTTGATTTGCAAGAATATGGAAGCAGGAATTCATGATTTTATCATTTGTTTGGGCGGGTCTGTAACTGTGGATGGGGGGGTAGGAATGCTACAGGAATTAGGGTTGAAATTTAAGGATTCAGATAATAAGGAATTTATTGCAATGCCTGATTCTTTTGATCAGGTTGAATCAATGGACATTTCAGCGTTGCAGAAAATTAGGTCTTTATGTTCGTTTACTGTGCTGTGTGATGTGGATAATAAACTGTTGGGGAAAAAGGGAGCTGCACATGTGTTTGGTCCACAAAAAGGTGCCAATGAACAGGATGTAGACAAATTAGAAAGTTTTTTGAAGTTGTTTAATGCTTTAACAAAAAAGACAATTGGCAAGTCATTGAATAATGTTGTAGGAGGAGGAGCAGCAGGCGGATTAGGGGCAGCGTTTGAGGTCTTTTTGAATGCCAAATTAAAACCTGGAGCATCGACCTTCTGTGAGCTTAGCAACTTTGAGGATGAGTTAAAACGTGCTGATTTACTGATAACTGGTGAAGGTAGTATTGACAGCCAATCCTTGAATGGAAAGGGTCCGGTTGAAGTTGCTCGATTAGCTCGAAAAAATAAAATACCATGTATTGCGTTAGCAGGTAAAATTCCCCTAACTATTAATTCAGATTTGCAGGAGTTGTTCATGATGCTATTATCAATTGGCTCGAAGCCAGAAAAGTTGGATGAGGCAATAGCAAATACGAAGGGAAACCTGAAAAGGACCGGTAAACAGGTAGGGAATTTATTAAATCAATTATGTTATGTTAAGAATTAGATCAGCCTCAATTATATTTTTTACAGCAGTTACTTTACAATTATCAGCTCAGTCTGGAAGTGATCTCAGCAAATATGTTAATCCATTTATAGGGGCAAGTACCAATACAGCAACTTCCTATCATGGACTTGGAAAAACCTTTCCTGGAGCGACGACCCCATATGGCATGACTCAGGTAAGCCCTAATACCATTACGGGTGGGGATAATGGTCCTGGTTATAGTGATGAGCATAAAACCATTGAAGGCTTTGCTTTTACCCAGATGAGTGGGATAGGATGGTATGGAGATCTAGGGAATTTTTTGGTGATGCCGACGACAGGAAAACTGTTCGTGGTTGCTGGTAAGGAAGGGTCGGATGAAATTGATGGTTATCGGTCTACCTACGATAAAAGTTCGGAAAAAGCTGAAGCAGGATATTACTCGGTTTTTTTGGATCGATATCGGGTAAAAACCGAAGCGACAGCATCTCCATATGGAGGAATGCTCCGTTTTACATTTCCGAAGAGTGATACCTCAAGAATTCAGATTGATTTAGCAAGAAGAGTTGGTGGTACCTCCACAAGACAATCTGTTCAGGTTGTAAATGAGCATACCATCCGAGGATGGATCAAATGTGACTCTACAGGAGGAGGATGGGGAAATGGTGACGGTCATCCCGATTATACAGTGTTTTTTTATGCTGAATTTAGCAAGCCTCTCAAGGATTTTGGATTTTGGGCGGTTGAAATCCCAAAAGATCAAGGCAGGAAAAACCAAGATGTTGCCAGTTTACCATACCAAAGAATGATAGAACAGGCAAAGATTATTCAGGGAGCTTATGAAGTAGAGGCCGACCATGTTGGATTTTTTTCTGAGTTTCCTACCGAGGATCAGGAGCAGGTACTTTTGAAAGTAGGGATATCATTCACAGACTTAAAGGGGGCTGAGAATAATTTTAATGCTGATGTGAGAGGGAGAGGATTTGACGAAATGCGATTGGCAGCGAAAGATGCTTGGGAGCAACAGCTGAACAAAATTTTGGTTAAGGGAGGTACGGAAGATGAGAAGACAATATTTTACACTTCACTTTATCATACCATGATTGATCCGAGAAGTATAACAGATGTAGATGGACGTTATCCGCGACCAAATGGGAAAGTATACGAGGCAGGCCACTTTACAAAAAGGACAATATTTAGTGGTTGGGATGTCTTTAGGAGCCAATTTCCTCTGCAAACGATTATCAATCCGAAGCTTGTCAATGATGAAATCAATTCCTTGATCACTTTGGCAAAGCAGAGCAATAAAAACTACTTGGAACGCTGGGAGTTCTTCAATGCCTATAGTGGCTGCATGGTTGGAAATCCAGCCTTGTCTATTATCGCAGATGCCTATGCAAAAGGGATTAGAGATTATGATAAGGATGAAGCTTTGGACCTCATGATTAAAACTTCTGAAAAGTTTGGGAATGGTGAACTAGGCTATGTTCCTGTTGAAAATGGATACAGTATTTCAGAAACATTGGAATTTGCATATACCGATTGGTGCATTGCTCAGATGGCAAAAAGGTTAGGTAAAAGAGAGGTTTTTGAGAAGTATATGCTACGGGGACAACATTATAAGAATATTTTTGATAAGGAAAAGAATTGGTTTCGGCCAAGGAAAAAGGATGGCTCTTGGCAGGAATGGCCAGAAGAAGGCCGATTAAAGGAATGGTATGGAAGTATTGAAGCCAATTCATATCAACAGGGTTGGTTTGTGCCACATGATGTAGAAGGGATGGTAAAATTAATGGGAGGAAGGGAAAAAGTGTTGAAGGACCTTCAGGAATTTTTTGAAAAGACCCCTCAAGATTTTTTATGGAACATTTATTATAACCACGCAAATGAACCTGTTCATCATGTTCCATTTTTATTTAATAAACTTGGAGCGCCGGAACTGACACAGAAATGGACCCGCTATATTTGTGAACATGCTTACAAAAATGAAGTTGAAGGATTGACGGGAAATGAAGATGTCGGCCAAATGTCAGCTTGGTATGTACTAGCTGCGGCGGGCATTCATCCGATAGCACCCGGAGATCCTGTTTATGAAATTACAAGTCCAGTATTTGAGGAGATTACCTTCAATCTCGAAAATGGAAAGAAGTTCAGTATTATCGCAAAAGATAATTCGAAAGAAAACATTTACATACAGTCAGCAACCTTAAATGGAAAACCATATGCTTTGCGTCAGCTGAAACACGAAGATTTAGTTAAAGGAGGTGTGTTAAAATTACAGATGGGTTCCAGCATTAAGAATTAAAAGATTTTTATGTCTAAAAGCCAGGTCAATTGCTCATGAATTCTTTGTTAGATTGTGGGAATTAATTTGTAATTGCCAGTTAACATATTAGGAATTAGATAGATAATAATGTGAAGAAATTCCTGGCTAGGAATTTCTTACTTATTTTAGATAGCTATTTTATATTATACAAAATAAATTAATAGTTAACTTAGTTCTTAGTAAACACTAACTTATTATGAATTCAAAGCAAACTAATAGATCATATATGAAACTAATAAGAATTAAATAAGATCGCATATCCTCTATGTACAGGAGAATAAATATACATCGGGCCGATGAAAGTGCCTAAACTGAAGATAGAATGTTGCTATATAGAGGTTACCCCAAGGTAGCCTCTTTTTGTTAGCAAACCTCAAGAATTAAAGGACCTATGTTACATACTATTTATATCAATGCTGGAAAAAGGGCAAAATATATTGTAAGAAATAAAGGAAATGATTTTTATCTGATTTCATTGGTTGAAAATTCCATAGATAGGATTTCTGGTCTGAATTTGTTCGATGCCATTATGGAAAGTATACTTAGGCTGGAAAATGTTGACCATAACTTAATAGAGTTTCGGGAATTTGACGATTGGCAAGAAGGGATGAATTGGTTAATGGGCTAAACTTATCCTTTTAAAATAGATATAGAAAAAATGTTGTGATACAAACCGCTTTAAATATTTATGGAAGATGTTATATTGTTGTTTCTGAGGAAAGAGAGGGAAGGGTTTGTGTATCAATATGGAAGACGGATGATAAATATGAAATAATTAAGGAAATTGATCGGGGTTTTATCAATAAGAATGAGATTAAATTTCATCAGGAACTTCGAAATCGAGCTATTAAAAAAGATCAGTTCATAGAGAATTTTTCATCGATATTGGAGGGTTAAGGGAAATTGGCGCTAAAAAAATATGCCCTAAGCTTCGTACTCTTCAAAAGAAAGCTTAGGGCAAGAAAACCTCTGAGTTAGCAGAGTATGTTAGTGTGAGCTTGGTCAAATAGAAGGAATATCTTTCCGGAATTTTTAAATGCCATAAATCTCCAATTCTCATTGACGAATTGGGGATTTTTAGAAATGATATTATATTTTTTTGATGAATTTTAATTCGAAGAGAGATAAAGAATGAATTTCCAAAATCTTTTGATGAATTTCTTGGAAAGGATAAATGAAGATATTTTAAAAACTTGTTTCCCATGTTTTTAAATTTTTACATTTAATTGTTAAAATATTTAAAGAAAAACTATTAATATTTCGTTAATAGAAATTTAATATTATTTATTTAAATAAATATAACGATTAAAGATAATTATTTTTATGAATAAAATACTTATTTATCATTATTTTTTTATAATAATTGTAAAAGGGTTCAATAAATCTATAAAAGAAATGTTTTTTGTAACAGGAGATAATTGGAGCTGCTTGTTGCATAGTTGTAAAGAAATAGTTTCCAGAGCTAAAGCTCTGGAATGAGCGTGGATGAGTTGAGGTTGACCTTTTGACGCTCTTTTCCCCAATGCAAGTTTGTCATGCCATACCGTAAGGTATGGAAACTGTTTTTAAAACGTTTGAATATACTTTGAGGTCCGCAATGTCTTGCGCCGGCAGTCGAGCGGTAAAAATTATTATTAACAAAAAAAGCTTCTCTATGAAGAGAAGCTTTTCGGGTAAGTAATGGGGCTCGAACCCACGACCCCTAGAACCACA
>JBEBTR010000046.1:0-22097 GCA_040393725.1 Sphingobacterium endophyticum
TTAATAATATTTTTTGGAGGTTGCTGTATATGATTTGTAGACGACCAAAAAAGTATTTGTATATGGTTTGTTCTGTTGATAATGCATGAAGTGATGAATCAGCTATCGATCTTTATCATATTATTAAATTTTAAAATATTATGATGAAGAACAAGTTTAATTTATTGGTATTATTATTCAGCATTCTGATAACTGCTGCCTGTACTGGACAAAAAGGAGATATGACAAAAGATCCTAAGTATGCAGATATTGCTAATAATATATTTCTTACAAAAAGTCAGACCTATTATTATCATTACACACATTCTGACGGGGGTAAATCCGGAAACTTTTTATCAGCAGAAAGTGAAATGCCGAATGCAGAATTAAAAGCTGAATTTCCCGCGGGCAGTCATGTGAAAATTTCACAAGTTATTGAGGTACCACAAAAGGATGGCAGTTTTAAGGTCATGGTTAAAGGGAAACTATTTAGCGATAATGGAAAAGAAGAAATGGACTACATGGCTATGTATGATGATTTAAAAACTGCATTGCAATTAAAATAAAAAACAGTTATTAAGAGCAGTATTTTATTTTCCTGATTTTATTTCAGTCCTAGTGATCAAATGGCTGGAGAATGGCCAAGCAGAATTTTTCTATTTTGAAGTTATTTAGCTTGGCCTTTCCGAAAAAGTGTATGTATTATCCCGTAAATATTTAGAATGATAATAATTCATGAAATTATGGTTGAAAAAAAATTTTAACCATTACATTTGTTCAGTAATATGCGGTTTCCAATAATCATATAGATTAATTAGATTCTTCGTATTTCGAATCATTATCAAACGTATATGCCACAAAAATCATTTACTTACGATCAATCGAAAACTACCTATCCAATATTAATAGCAATTGCACTAGCACATATGTCCAACGACATGATTCAGGCTATAATTCCGGCTTCGTATCCAATGTTAAAGGACAATTTTAATTTAACATTTGCGCAAATTGGAGTTATTACATTTTGTTTTCAAATTTCATCCTCATTGTTTCAACCTATAGTTGGAGCATATACAGATAAATATCCAAAGCCTTATTCTCAAATAATAGGCATGTTTTTCAGTATTATTGGGATTATTGGGTTATCATTTGCGAATAATTATTATTCAGTACTCTTTTCAGTTACAATGGTTGGTATTGGATCTTCTATTTTTCATCCCGAATCTTCAAGAGTTGCATATTTATCTTCTGGGGGAAAGAGGAGTTTGGCACAATCTATTTTTCAAATTGGAGGAAATACAGGTTCTGCACTAGCCCCTTTACTTTTGGCATTATTTGTACTACCGCATGGACAAAAGTTTATTCTTTGGTTTCTACTTATTGGGGTATTTGCTCAAATAGTATTGTCTTATATAGCAATTTGGTATAAGAAAGTTCTCCACTCGGTTAAAGGGCAGGCAAAAAAATTAATAAAGATTCCGGATCTTTCCGAATCGACAATAAATTATTCAATTGGGATTTTATTGCTGTTGATTTTTTCAAAATATGTCTATATCGCCAGTATAACTAGTTACCTGCAATTTTATTTGATGGAAAAATTTGCAATTTCAGATGTGCAAGCGCAGGTATATTTATTTTATTTCTTGATAGCGGTAGCATTAGGAACACTCTTTGGTGGTTTTCTGGGAGATTATTTGGGTAGGAAATATATTATTTGGTTTTCAGTTTTAGGCTGTGCACCGTTTACCTTGTTACTTCCATTTGCGAGTTTATTTTGGACAGGTATTTTAGTATTTATAATTGGATTAATCATGGCATCTGCCTTTCCATCTATCCTTGTATATGCTCAAGAATTGTTACCACGGAAATTAGGGATGGTTTCTGGTTTATTTTATGGATTTGCCTTTGGAATGGGAGGATTAGGAGCAGCAATTTTAGGATATTGGGCAGATTATACCTCTTTGGAAAATATTTATTTGGTATGCTCTTATCTTCCTTTAATTGGAATAATCGCTTATTTTCTTCCCGATATGAAAAAGGTGAAATTTTTAGAAGTTAATTAACGAGTTGAGCTAACCAAACTGTAGCACCGCCACACATAGGGTCTTGAACAACATGTTTAATCACTTTGAAGTTATTATTTTGAAGAAGGTTTTTGTATTGGCTTTCCGACATTGATGCATGGAATAAATCTTGACCATTAATTTTTCCCCACGAAATACCATTCTCCGGGCCAGAAGTAAATAAGAATAAACCATTTGGGTTTAATAGGTTAGACAATTTAGGAATTAATTTTTCCTGGTCATCAACAGGTAAGTGAAAGAAGCTATGCCAAGCAATAATTGCATCAAATTTCCTTTCTATCTTAAGCCTCCTCATATCCATCAAATAGAATTCATTATTTGGAAAGTTTGATTTTGCAATTTCTAACATTTTCCAACTTGCATCGACACCTATTACGCGATAGTTTTGAGAAAGAAAATACTCCATAATTGGTTTTCCAGTACCACAACCAAGATCTAATATTTCAGATTTTTCCGGTAAGTAGGATAATAATTCCTGTAAATATTTTAATTCAATTAGATGTTTACTTCTGTTTTCATTAAACCATTCACTGACTTCGTCATAAACTTTAAACACATTTTTATCCTCTCGATTCATTTAAAAGGTTTATTTGAAGGTCAATTTTATTTTAGTATATCCCAATCCTTCTAACAAAGGCCGTAAAACATGTGTTGCATTATTCTGCGTTTGTGCCAGGATGTCCGATTTCTTAACTTGATTTGTAATTTCTTCCTCCGCCGCTTTAAACGCTTCATCAACTAAGGTTGCTTCTCTAAAGAATGCCATTTTTGTATCATAAACTTTTGAGTTTTTATGATCAATTTTAACATAACAAATTTCAGCTTTTGGAAGATTGATCGTTACAGAATCATTAATAACTTCAACATCATTAGGGTTTAATTTTGTTAAATCAATACATCCCACAGCATCCGCTTTAATAATTAATAGCACACTCGCATCAGGTAAATAAGCTGTCATGTTTTTATGTTCTACAACATCACTGAAGCGATACTTGACCAATTCAAGTTTACCCATAGCTTCAATCTTTTCAATAAGAACTTGATGATTTGTTTCCTTTGTAGGTCCTGGTTTAATTCTTTCCCATACAAACCATGTAATACCTATTAATAAGGCTAGGACGATAAATACTTTAAGTAATTTTGTCATAAATAGCATTTCTCAAATTACAGACCATAAATAGATTCTAATGTCAAGGAAAAGTAATGCTAATTTAAAAAACGGTTTGGTAACTAACTAATTACAATTTTAGAAGTTAGGGAGTCATTTTTTAAAATTTTTATCTACAGATTATATATGACAAAACCTTGAATAGCATTCCTACTTAATATTTTAGTATTTTTAATTTTCTGCTAATGATGAAATAAAATGTTGGAAATTAAACTGTTTAAAAAAATCAGGAAATATTCATTTCTTGAAAATCTTCAATTAGGGTTAATTGTATGTTTTTCCATATTCTTAAACATATCATTAGAAGCTCAGACATTATATACTATTGAAAGTGTTCCAAGCCCAAAAGAAAGAGGTCAAAATTATTATGTAAGCAATCCTGATGCTGTATTGGATAGTTGGACTGTGGATAGTTTGGATAGATTGTCGACTGAAATTGAGCGAGTGAGTGGTTCTGAATATGCGGTTGTTGTTGTAAATGATTATTCTGGTGATGATGATTTTCAATTTGCCCTTGATTTATTTAACAAATGGGGAATAGGCAAAAAGGAAGTTAATAATGGTTTATTGTTATTTATTTCTAAAAACAAGAGACAATATCGTTTTATTTCTGGTTACGGGATGGAATCGATTTTTCCAGATATTTATTTAAAAAGAGTAGGAGAAAAGTATCTGGTTCCAAATTTCAGAAATGAGGACTATAACAAAGGGGTTTTAGAAGCAAGTGAGTTTATTGCCCATATTCTTAAGTCACCTGATTCCGTAAAAGAATTAGAATCCCTCATGCCAGAGGCAATCCCATTTTTTAGTCTCCGTAATCCGATATTTAGGAATACTCTTTTGGTTTGTGGTTTTTTTTTGATCCTATATTTGTATATCCATTTAATCAGCAAACAATTTACCGCTAAAAAGCAAAAACTTAAACCGATAGCCCCAATTTTTTATGGTTTGGGTTGTATGGGTTTGCTCATGTTTTTGACTGTATTTTTATTTGCCTTCGTATTTAAAAACCTTGAGGAGATTTATCAAGTTAAAAATATACCCTATTTTGCTTTTGTTCTAGGGGGAATAATTTTAGCGATGAAAATAAATGATTCCCATGATGCCATTATTAAGAGCTACAATGATGAACAAGAGAAAGGAAATGCCTTAAAGAAATTTGCCGCATTTACTTTTCTTCCTTCCATATTAGCACCTTTAGCCCTTTTCAATATGGGAAGTATATTTAATAAACTAAATAGGGATAAAAATCGTTTTAATCCACCAGACAATTCCGGCAATTGGGAAAGGATAAATCGGACAAGCAATAAATCTGAGACTAGTAAGTATTTAGATAAGGGCAATCTTAATGAAGAAAAGATTGGATCCAGAAAATATGAAATTTGGAAAGATAAACTTTCTAATAAAATAATTTTAATTCCATGGGAAATTAAAAAAAGATTTCATCAATGTCCAAAATGCAATTATTTTACTCTAGAGAAAGGCAAGAAGAAACAATTAAAAGCTGCAACATATTCTTCGTCTGGAAAAGGTGAAATTGTTGATGATTGTAATAACTGCGATTATTATGAAATAAAGGACACATATATCATTCCTAAATTAACGCGAAGTTCAAGTTCAGGTGGAGGATCTTCAAGTGGAGGGGGCTCATCTAGTGGCGGGGGTAGTTTTGGAGGAGGTTCTTCCGGAGGCGGAGGAGCTGGGGGAAGATGGTAGTTGAATTGAATAGCTGCTACTATTATTCGGTAAAGTCATAAAAATAAAACTATATCAATTATTTAATGTTGAATATATAGCATTCAGCTATTTTACATCACATTAAATATTTTATTTTATGGCACTTAAAGAAATTATAGAATCACTTACTGAGCAAAAAGATTCACCAAGCATTACAATATCATTTAATACATATTTGACCTATCCCGATAGTGAAAAGAATGCAATTACTTTAAAAAATCTTTCGAAGGAGGCAGAATCAAGAATTATTGAAGAATTTGGGAAAAGAGAATCAGAAGATATCCTTGAAAAGATTGCAAGAATTTCTGAAAAAATGGAGGAAATACAATTAATGAAAAGCCTGCATGTGTTTATTTCAGAAAACAAAGAGGAATTAGTAGCCTCACCATGGCCTGTGGATAAGGAAGGTGTTTTTATAGATGATTCATTTGCTGTAAAACCATTAATTAAGGCAATGAATAGGACCAAGGACTACATGATTCTATCCATATCCCAAGGTGGAGCTCATCTATTCCATGCCTTAAACGATACGATAGAAAGTGAAATTACGAATGATGATTTCCCTTTTGATGCAAATCCACTTGACGTTTCAGGTTCTGATAATAATAAAATAGAAAATCGTCTAAAGGAATATTTTAATCAAATTGATAAAGCTGTAGTTGCAGTGCATAACACGAATGGTTTAGATGTAATTGTTATTTCAACTGAACCAAATTTTGCTATGTTACAAGAAGTTGCTGATTTACCAAAAATGTACATTGCTCATGATAACAAAAATTATGACGCTTCAGAATCTGATAAGATGGCAAAACAAGCATTTGAAACGATTAAAGATCTGCAGAAAGCAGATAGGACTGAGGCTATTGGTAATCTAAAGCAGGGTATTTCTAATGGTCAAGTATTAACTGATCTTCAAGATATTTATCAAGCGGCCATAGATGGTAGAGGAGAGCTTTTAATTGTTCAGCAGGATTTTGAGCAGCCTGTAAAAATGACTTCTGATCGGACCTTTGAAATAGTAGACGATCCAAAAGAAACAGGTGTTGTTGATGATATCGTATCTACGATTGCTTGGGATGTAATTTCAAAAGGTGGAAAGTCATATTTCACCAATCAGGAGGAATTAAGTGATCTTGGAAAAATTGCTTTAAAAGTTAGATATTAAAACAAATAGTAGAAAGGACCACATGATGGTCCTTTCTTATTTATTCCAATTATTTTACTAAATCCTTGTTATATAGTTTGCTATGAATTTCTTTTAATTCATTTGCAGGAATCTTTATGACTTTTCTGTCATAAGTCATTAAACCATTTGTTTCGATTTCAACATCGGTAGTTTGGGTATATACACCTGCAGAAAGTCCTAGCGGGATTAAATTACTGAGATCAGTCACGACTTCTTGATATCTTTTTTTCAATTCATCAGCGTTTTTGAATGATTGATATCCCCAATTGTCTTTTTGTTGCCAAGTGTGTCCATCAACTGGTAATCCAAGTCCACCATATTCTCCTAATACCAATACATATTTATCTCCAAATAATTCAGGACTAGGCATTGCTGCATCAGGATAATTGTGGATATCAAAGATATGGCCAGGAGCTCCAAAGTTTCCGCCTGAAGCACCATTTACTAACCGTGAAGGATCGTTTTGAATGGTCCAGTCAACTATTTCCTTAGATTTAAATTGTCCCCATGCTTCATTGAATGGAACCCAAACAACTATAGAAGGAAAATTGTGTAGTGTTGACATGATTGCTTTCCATTCTTTCTTATAAATTGCTTCTGATTCTGGAGTCCGATCTTTATCGTGTTTACCAAATCTAATTTTTCCTGGGTTCATATCCCATATATTCCCACCCAAGTCACCGCTTGGCATATCCTGCCAAACTAATACGCCAATACTATCACAGTGTCTATACCATCTTGCAGGCTCTACTTTAATATGCTTTCTAATCATATTAAAACCCATTTCTTTCGTTTTAACGACATCAAATTTTAGAGCTTCATCAGAAGGAGCGGTATGTAAGCCATCTGGCCACCAGCCTTGGTCTAATGGGCCATAATGGAAAACAAATTTGTCGTTTAAGTACATTCTTTGAATTCCATTAGCATCTTTTTTCAAGCTGATTTTACGCATGGCAAAATATGAATTTGCTTCATCCACAACCTTACCTTTTCTTAGCACCTTCACTTTTAAATCGTATAATTTAGGCGATTCAGGTGACCATAATTGCGGGTTATTTAATTTTAATTGAGCTTCTTCACCGGGATTTGATTTGACTTCGGCAATTTTATTGTTATTATCATAAGCTTCAACAAGAATTTCATCTCCTGGCTTAACTGTGGATAGTTCAGTTGATATTTTAAGGATAGATTGATCCACATCAGGAGTTTGTTTAGTGCTGACAATATGAGTTTCAGGAACCGATTCTAACCAAACTGTTTGCCATATACCAGAAACTGGCGTATACCAAATTCCATGAGGATCATTGATTTGTTTACCACGAGGTTGTGGTCCGTCAGAGGTAGGATCCCATACTCTTATAGCGATGTCTTGATTTTTACCTTTTTTTAGCGCATTCGTGATATCAATGCTAAATGGATCAAAACCACCTTGATGATTAGCAACGTGTTTTCCATTGACATAAATATCACATTCCCAGTCAACTGCGCCAAAATTGAGGAATATCTTGCCTTTATTTAATTTTTTATCAATAGTTATTTGATTATTATACCATAACGCATCATCTTTAGTTACCCTTTTTGCAACACCAGACAAAGCAGATTCCACAGCAAATGGCACCAAAATATCCCCATCCCATGAGGAAGGTATTTCTTTTTGATCTTTATTGGTAATTTTATATTTCCATAAACCATTTAAGTTTTGCCAATTGTTTTGTCTTTGCAATTGCGGTCTAGGATACTCACGATGTGCATTTTGTGGAGTTACCTGCTCTGCCCAGGGTGTTAAAATTTTATCCTTAACAGGAGCCCAACTTTGAGCGTTAATTTGAGTTGCAGTAGCGGCAATTAAACATGCAATAGCAATTGTTTTCTTCATCATATTAATTTTGAATTTGTTTTTGGTTAGATATTTATTATTAATGATTTGGTTTAAATACTTAAATATACTTATTTAACTTGATGTATGTTAGGGTCATATAAAGCTTCAGTTATTCCATTTATCTTCACAGCAACCCTAGCAAAAAGGGTTGGATTGGATTGGAGTTCAGACCCTATATCTAAGGTTAGGGTTATATTTCCTTCAGAATCACCGCTTTTAATTTCTCTTTTTAAGAAATGGCCAAGATCAACAAATTTTGTTTTACCGATTAACAAGCTTATATCATCCAATGATTTTGTTGGATCTAATTTTTGAATATTCATTGTTGCTATAAGATTGTTACCATTTAATTGATATTTTACATCTTTAAGACTATAATAAAGTTCAACCGGGAATTCAATATTCGTATTTCCGTTGACATTAATATCCAAAGTATCTGTAACCATTTTCCAAGGTCCATTTCCAGGGACAGTAATTAATTTATAGTTGCCATTAAACAATGCAGCAGAGAATGAACCGTCCTGAGTAACATATACGTCAATCGGATTCTTTAATTCAAATCCATCTTGCCACAATTGAAGCCTTACAGAATTATTAGAACCTCTTACTCCAACAGGAGAACCATTGAAGGTAACTTTTCCAGTTAATGTAGCATTTGGTGCTTCATAATTATCCTTTCCACAGGAGAGAAGAAGAATAACCATTAAAAGAGAACATATTGATAATATATTAATTCTTTTCATCTTTTTATTGATAAGGGTTTCTAACTAGTTTAGGGTTTTTATCAATCCATTCTTGAGCGATAAAATTGTAATAGTTTTGAAATCTAAAGTATCTCGGATACATGACATGGCTAGATTTGCGTTTTTCAAACACCCATTTTCCATGATTAGGATTTCCAGGAGCATAGATTTTATATGGAAACAGAACATACATTGTTGAAGTAGCATTTCCTTGTTGCCCATTCCAAATGGTATGTGCAATTCTCCATCTTTTAAGGTCCCAGTACCGATGATCTTCGAATGCTAATTCAACTCTTCTTTCTTGGACAATATCATTAAATGTAACTGTAGAAAGCTTTTGAATTCCCGCCCTATCTCTTAATTGGTTGATATAGCCAGTAACCTCAGTTTGTGGTTTGTTAAGTTCTAGAGCCGATTCTGCAGCAATTAAAACAACTTCAGCAAGTCTAAAGCGTACGAACCACATATCACTTCCTCTGCCTCGAGTAGAAGCATCCCGATTTTCTTCGACAAATTTTCGAATATTGAATCCGGATTTATTTACGAATTGATCGTTCGAAGTTGTAGGCCCATCCATACTTGTAATTAATCCGAATGGAGCTTCTGATTTTCCAGGTTCTGCAGTTTTGATTTTCCAAGTTCCACCGTCTAGATATCTTACACCAGCTTGATATGTAATAGTTGATCCCAGAAAATCCGCACCAGAATAAATAACGGTACCATATAGTCGGGGGTCTTTTTTCGCGAATAAGTCGGAAGGATTGTTGTAATAGATAAAGTCTCCAGAAGCATTGGTTAATTTTAAGGCACCATTGCGACTGTCTGTATATTCGAAATCTTCCACGAGGTTTAATACAGGTGTAATAATATTAGCGTCGATATCCCCACGCACGGATGAAGCAATGACATTATTGGTAAATTGATGGGTCTGTCCCGGGTACTTATAATCTCTTGCCCAAATAACTTCTGTACTGGTTTTACTGCTTACTGCTTCATAAAAGTTGCGGCCTTTATCTGCATTTTTATTGTAGATTTCATAAGGACTATTTTGTAAGATCTCTTTTGCTGTTTCATAAGCTGTAGTATAAAATTTTGTTGCCTCATTTGCAGGTATGCCAACTTCTCCGCCAGAAGTTTTTACATCTGGGGTTTTATAATTGTATTTTGCGATTGAACCGGCATATAGTGCTGCCCTAGCTTTTAATGCTAATGCTGCCCATTTATTTGCTCTAGCAGAGTTGGTGTTTTTATTAGCACTCAAAAGATCACTTATAGCCGTACATTCATTGATAATGTAATCATAGATTTCCTTTTCTGTAGATCGTGGATATTGTAAAGTGGTTATGTCAATACCGGCTTGATAATCGAATACTTCATCATTTATAATAGGAACCCCACCTAAGGATCTTGCCATGTTAAAATATGTCCAAGCTCTAAGAAATCGTGCTTCACCTTCAAAATTATTTTGGACATCTTTACTAAAAGTTGAGCTCTTTACTCCATTAATAAACAAATTCAGATCTCTTAATAATGTATAATCGTAAACTCTCCAGAGATCATCAGCATAATCTTGCATATTATTAGGTCCACCTGAAGAAAATGCAGCTTCATCTAATAGAGCCATACTTCCAGTATTGGCAATCTGTTGTCCCCAACTTACTCTACCATAGTAATTAGCCAAAACAGACATGACCATTTTTTCGTCAGAATAGACTTGTTGATCTGTAAGAATAGATTCGGACTCTCGATCCAGAAATTTATTGCATGAGGCTGAACTGGCCAATAATACAGCAGAAAGTATATATAATTTAAAATTTTTCATGATTAAAAAGTTAGGTTTAATCCTACATTGATTACCCGGTTTGTTGGATATTGTACTCCAGATTCAGCAGTTATTTCAGGGTCAATTTTCATTTTTCCTAGATTGTCAATGCTAAATACATTTTGCACCATTGAAAAGACTCGGATGTTTTTGAATCCCCATCTTTCTGTTAATTGGCTAGGTAGGGTATATCCAAGCTGAAGATTTCTTAATTTTAAATAAGTCACATTCATCACCCAAAAATCACTATGCCAATAATTACTGTGATTTTGGTTACCTCGAATCAGGGTTGGGAATTTACCTGGAATTAATTCACTATTTGGGTCCGTAATATCTGAAAGCATCCATTGATTCTCCATATAATATGCGGCATTATTTCCACCATCATGAAATGGAAGCATACCTTCCCAATTTGCTCTATAGGATGCAAACGAAGCACCAGTAAAGTCAGCAGCAATATCAAAGCCTTTGTAGCCGAAACCTAAATTTAGAGCAAAGTTTAAATACGGTAATCCACCTTGTCTATATCCGATTGGTCTTTGATCTAGGCCATTAATGACCTTGTCCCCATTTACGTCGTTATATTTAATATCCCCAGGCCTTAAACTCGTATTACCTTGGCCGTCATTATCAACATCATAATTCCTAATTTCGTCCCAAGATTGGAATTGGCCTAAAGATTCATAACCCCAATTTAAGAAGGCATAACGGTCTAAAATTGAGTTTCTGTATTGATCATATGCATTTCCAAATCTTGGCTTATATTGTTGTCCATCAATCTGTCGGGCAAAAGTGAAATTTCCTCCAATGTTATAGCGAAAATCTTTCATTGAACTGGTCCACATGATGCTACCATCCACTCCACGATGCATATCCGAATTTAAATTTTCATATGGTAGGCCAAATCCAACCTCGACAGGTAGTAATACGTCATATCTTGAAGCTGGCAACCCAGTTCTTTTTCTATTAAAGTAATCTAACGTACCATTTAATTTTCCCCCAAATAGTGAGAAATCAATTCCGACGTCAAAAGTATTTGCTCGGATCCAGGAAAGGGTAGTTACTGGAAGCCCTCGAGGTTGAGCACCCACCACATAATTACCACCTATTGCAGAACCACCTTGTTTATAGGTATAGCCTGGCATAAATCCAAAGGCAAAATAATTCCAAGGATCGAGGTTGTCATCACCAAGAACACCATATGATCCACGAATTTTAAAGTCAGAAAACTTGGACCCAAAATTAGAATCCTTCCAAAAATTTTCCTGAGAGATTCGCCAACCCGCAGATACTGATGGGAATAACCCCCAACGGCTATCCTGTGGAAATTTCCATGAACCATCATATCTTGCAGCTATTTCAAGAAGATATTTCTGGGCAAAATCATAATTAATACGACCGGCGAAACCAGCTCTTGCTTGAGTATCATTACCAAAATCATCAAATTGGTCCATCGTTTGGAAGTACATCAATGATAAGGCATTAGATGCAGGTCTATCATGGGCCCAAAATCTTGGTGTATCTCTTTGTATAGCTTCAGCAGCGAATACCGCATTGAAATGGTGATCTTCGAAACTCCGATTATAGGTTAATGTTCCTTGATAGTTTAATTCTTCGATCATTCTAATGTCGCGCTCGCGCCATGGATTATCCATACTGAAGACTACAGGATATGTATCTGTTGCCTCATCATAACCATACAGTTTATATGTAAATTCTTGATTATCCATCCAGCGATTTGCTAGATAGTAACCCATTAATCCGTTTAGTTTAAGGTGGTCATTTATTTTATATTCCGCATTAAAGTTAAGCTGCATCACTCGCCAGGTATCCTTAAATTCACCAGATAAATCATAGTTCAACATTGCGAAGTTCGTCTCAGTGTTTGAAGCCGTTCTTGCTGGATAAAGGGGATTATCATTGGCATAAGGTCTCGCTGTTGGCAAGTTTCTGTATATTGCAAATAGAGCTTGCCAAGTATCGTCAGCCCCAGGGACACCCGGTTGTCTACGTTTTTCAATCCTACCGTTTAGATTTCCGCCAATTTTCAATTTTTCAGAAACATTTGCTTCTATATTTAATTGAACATTCGTTCTTTTAAAACCGCCATAATTTCTAATAATTGAAGCTTGGTTTAAATGGCCTGCGCTTAAATAATAATTGATTTTTTCAGATCCCCCAGACACATTACCTGAAATGTACTTTTGAGGACTTGTTTCCAGTATATAATCATACCAATCCCAAGGCCTATAATTTTTTTCTGTTCCCTGTTCCCATTTTGCTAAATCATCAGGCGTGTATTGAGGGTTTGGAATTCCTAAAATAGCGTCAGATTGGATATAACTTTTTACATAGGTTGCAGCGCTTGCAGGTCTTGGGAATCTAAACATACTCTGCCAACCATAATAAGAATTAATATTGAATTCGTTCCTATCACCTCGAGCTCCTTTTTTGGTCGTTACAACAACCACACCATTGGCAGCCCTTACCCCATAAATTGCTGCCGATGCATCTTTTAATACCGAAATACTTTCAATATCATTAAAATCTAAATTATTGAACTGACCTTCGTCTTTTTGCACACCATCAATGACATATAATGGTGTACCCATATTTCTAATATTTATACTGGTTGAGGCTCCGGGTCTACCGTCAGGCATACGGCTATTTACACCGGCGATTTTACCTACCAATGCTCCCGATGTCGTTGCGGCTACAGATCTGGATAAATCCTTTGATGTAACTGTTGAAATAGCTCCAGTAAGGGATTCTTTCTTCTGGGTACCGTATCCTACAACAACAACCTCCTCAAGATTGTCATCCGAAGCAACTAAAACAACGTTCATTGGTTGAGTGCTCACAGGTATTTCTTGGGTTATATAACCAATATTCCTGAAAACAATGATTTCATTGCTGGAATTTACCTGTAGTGTAAAATTTCCATCTATATCAGACACGGTTCCGGAGTTAGAATTTGATTTTGGTAATATGGTTACCCCCTGTAAGGGCTCTCCTTGTTGATTCCTGACGGTCCCTTTTATTTCTTGCTGCTGAAAACTAAGAATTGGAAAAGATAAAGTTTCTGCCTGACCTAACATTGGAACCAATGGAGTCGATATACAAAACATCAATAAATATCGAATGTGTAAAGAATTTAGGAATCTTTTTTTCATTGGATGATTGGTTAGTTTATAATTGATAACCAAATTTAGGAAGGGTAAAAATCTTTAAATTGTAGATTTATCTCAATTTATATCCATTTTGTATCAAAATGGGTTTATGTAATGGTTGAACTTCTAGCGGATATATCTTTTCAATAAATTTACTAACTTGAAATTTGCTAAGACCTTACAAATGAAAAACCTATCCTTATTACTATTCTTTTTTTTCTGTTTATGCATAGAAGGGTATTGTCAGGGATATAATTTTGATCATTTTACAATCAATGAAGGATTATCGAATAATGCAGTATTATGCAGTGTACAGGATAAAAACGGGTTTCTATGGTTTGGTACAAAAGACGGGTTAAATCGTTTTGATGGCTATACCTTTAAAAAATATTTTAGTGATGTAGATGAGAAGAATGGATTAGGCACGAATTATTTCACTTGTTTGTTGGTTGACCAAAAGAATAGACTGTGGGTGGGGACAGATAATGGCCTGTATAAATTTCTAAGTGAGAAAGACAGTTTTGTTTTAGTGTATGCTACTAAAATGAAGGAAATTACCGAAATACAGCAGGATAAACATGGTAAAATTTGGTTTATTTCCAATCACAAGTTGTTCAGTTTTGATCCTAATAAAGGTATTGATCCTAAGATTGAATGTAAGGGTATAACAGTCACATCCATTACGAAGAATAAAGAAGGGGAAATTTGGTATTCAACCCATGAAGGAATCTTTCAGGTAAATCAATCTCAAGCTATTCTTTTCAATACCATTAAAAACATTAAATCAATAAATGTTGAGGTTCTTTTTTTTGATCATAATGACAATTTATGGGTTGGTACTCAGCATCATGGCCTATTACAATTTGATCAGAAAAATAAAAAGTTGGAGCTTGTTCTATCATCTGTAAAAAAAGGCACTAATTTATTTGTAAGAGATATAAAGAGTTACAATCCAAGTGAGCTTTGGATAGCATCCGAATCCGGTCTTATTGTTTATCATATAAATACAAAAAGGATTAAAGTTTATACCCATGAGCATGACAATCCGTGGTCTATTGCAGATAATGCCGTTTATTCGATATTGAAAGATCATCAAGGCGGAGTTTGGGTAGGTTCTTTTTTTGGGGGCATCAGTTATTTTCATCAAAAACATAATTTATTTGAAAGGAGATACCCAAGAAATGACCCTAATTCCATTTCCGGAAATGCTGTTAGGGAAATACGGGAAGATGCTAATGGAAATCTGTGGGTGGGTACGGAAGATAATGGGTTGAACCTTTGGAATAGAAAAGAGAATTCATTTCAGCATTTTTCTACTAAAACAGGACTTTCGCACAATAACATTCATGGTTTAGAAGTTGTTGGAGATAGCTTATTAATAGGAACTTTTAATAATGGGCTGGATATATTGAGTATTAAAGGAAAAAGAAGGATTGCCCATTATAATCAGGAGAATACAGATTCAGCTTTAGGCTCAAATTTTATTATGAGTGCCTATAAGACAAAGAATGGAAGGATATTTTTGACAAGTCCGCAAGGGCTTTATCAATTTTTACCCGGTCAAGATAAATTCCTTAAGGTTCTAGTTGTTCCTGACTCCATATTTTATACTTCCATTTTAGAAGATAAGACGGGGAGGATTTGGTTGACTACATGGAGGGATGGAGTCTACAATATAGACTCAAACTTAAAGAAAAGTAGGGTATATAAGCATGATTCAAAGGACGCAAATACTATAAATAGTAATAGAACTAATAAAATTCAACAGGATTCCGAAGGGAAAATATGGATTGCCACAGAAAATGGATTAACTATTTGGGATGAGAATTCTACACCAATCAAAAGTTTTACAAAATCTGATGGGCTTCCAAGCAATTTAATTCTTTCCATGCAGGAGGATTCTAATAAGAATATGTGGCTTTCTACAACAAATGGGTTAATCAGTATAGAGGTGAATAAACTTAAATTAAGTGTTTATAATAAGGAGTTTGGCATGTCTAATTTACAGTTTAACTATAATTCGATGCATAAAGATAAAGAAGGCTTTATGTATTTTGGTTCGACAAATGGTCTAATAAAGTTTCATCCAGATAGTTTATTAAAAAGTAGAAATTCCGAAACTAAAGTTCCAATTTATTTTACCTCTGCAAAATCATCAAAGCGTCCAATGAATATTCAGGATACATCAAATTTAGGGGTAGATTCTAAAATGACTTATAATAAGTTAGTTCTGGATTATGATGAATCAACCTTAGAGGTTGATTTTGCAGCATTGAATTATGTTGATGCAGCTTCGACATCCTATTTGTTTAAATTGAAAGGTTTTGATAGTGATTGGATATTGAGTCGAAATAATGTGGCTTATTATACGAAGTTGCCAACAGGAAACTATAGATTACTTGTAAAAGCAATAGATAGTCAAGGTAGGATTATTTCGGATGAAATAAGCCTTCCCATTGAAGTTAAGAAGCCTTTTTGGGCGAGTAATTTGGCATTCTTAATCTATTCTATCTTATTGATATTAATCATCTTTTTTATTTATCAATATTTTGACGGAAAAATTAAAGATAAAAATAGAAGGAGATTACTTGAGATTAATGCTAATCGGGAAAGACGTCTTTACCAAACTAAGTTGGATTTTTTTACACAGGTAGCTCATGATATCAAAACACCATTAACATTAATTAAAGGGCCATTAGAAAAGTTGGTCGAAAATAGAGAGCTTGGGGAGGATCGTACATTTCGTTTACTTACTACGATGCAAAAGAATACCGATAAGCTGGTAAGATTAACAAATAGTATCTTAGATTTCAGAAAGGTAGAAACTGGAGTTAATCGTCTTGATTTGAAGAAAATTGATATTTCTGGTTTAATTCAAGAATATGTAAATGATTATCAATCCTCCTTTCAAATCGAAAACATAAATTTTCAATTTCATATTAATCCAGGTATCTATGGTTTCGCTGATGAGGATATGATATCTAAAATAGTTGAAAATCTATTTTCTAATGCTTTAAAGTATTCTCATAGATTCGTTGAAATTAATTTGTATTTAAAAGAAGATTTAAAATGTTGGATTCTTGAGGTTAAGAATGATGGACCTATACTAAATAATCGAGAAATTGAGTATTTATTCAAACCATTTCATAGATCTATCAAGCATAGTCAGATTGAAGGTTCGGGTCTCGGCTTAGCTTTATCACATTCATTTGCATTGCTCCATGAAGGCGACCTGCGATATCTTGAGAATTCCGAAAAATTAAATATATTCGTTTTAGCTATCCCATTAAACTTGAATTAAAATGCCTATTGAAACTGATGTCCGGAAGATAATCTTGTTAGTGGATGATCATCAAGAGATTTTAGATTTTTTAACTGATGATCTTTGTGACGATTATGATATCGTTCAGGCTCATAATGGACATTTAGCCATAGAAGTATTATTAAGGCAGCATATTGATCTTATCGTTTCGGATGTAATGATGCCAAAAATGGATGGATTTGAACTTTGTTCAATTATTAAAAAAAATCCGAATTGTCAACATATTCCATTTATTATTTTAACTGCTAAAAATAGTTTACAAGCTAAAATTGAAGGTTTAGAATATGGAGCTGATGCTTATATCGAAAAACCTTTTTCACCTTCATTTTTACAAGCCCAAATTCGCAGTTTATTAAAAAATAGGATGTTTCTAAAAGAGCACTATTCAAGTAATGAAAATACTGGAACTATAAATCCTCCCACTATTGAAGAGGGTTTTATGGAAAAAATACAACAATTAATTATCGATCATATTGATAATACTTCTTTATGTGTAGAGTTTTTAGCTGATAAATTAAATGTAAGTCGCCCGACACTATATAGAAAAATTAAAATGACCTCAAATCTTTCTCCAAATGAATTAATCAATAATCTTCGTTTAAAGAGGGCTACGCAATTATTAAATAATGGTTCTTATAAAGTTTATGAAATATCTAGTATGGTGGGGTTTAGCTCAAGTTCCCACTTCATTCGAAATTTTCAGAAACATTTTGGATACAGCCCAAAGGAATGGGGAACAAAGTTTCAACATGAACGCCCAGTCCAATTTAGATTTGGATAATAATCTTCCAATAATACTTTAAAAAAAATGGTCAATATTATATTGACCATTTTTGTTTTTAAATAGGTAGAACTCTATTTGAAACTCATCAATTGTTAAAAATGACCAATTCTCATAGATGTAGGGTTGAATTCATTATTAGCACATTCATAATATGTATTTATGACGTTTAATAAAAAATCTTGTAAAGATAAAATAACACTTAATATATGTCTGTAACATTAGTTACTTATAGAGAAAAATACTTCTTATCATACATCAATGAAATGAGCTCTGATAATAGGCATCTTTGTATAACAAATATTTAAAGTTAAAGACAACAATAAAACTGAAAGGAAAATAAAATGAACAATAAAGTATTAGGGCTTCATCATATTACTGCTATAGCTAATCTAGCCCAAAGGAATTTTGATTTCTATACAAGAGTTTTAGGATTGAGAATGGTTAAAAAAACCGTGAATTTTGATGATCCTGGGACATACCACTTCTATTATGGTGATGAGAAAGGAAATGCTGGAACTATATTAACTTTTTTTCCATGGGAAGGTATTGGAAAGGGAAGGAATGGGGCTGGTATGGCAACTGAAATTGCTTATTCAATTCCAAAAGATAGTATTGAATTTTGGATGGACAGATTTGGACAAAATAACGTTCTAACTGGAGAATCCGTTGAGCGGTTTGGTGAGATTTATTATCCATTTCTAGACCCAGATGGTTTAAACTTATCCTTAGTACTATCAAATGGCAATGATGAAAGAACAGGGTGGTCAACTGATGAAGTTTCTAAAGATCATGCTACCAAGGGTTTTCACAATAGCACATTGACTTTACGTGAGTTAGATCCTACAGCGAAAGTTCTGACTGATTTGTTAGATTATAAACATGTTGGCCAGGAAGGTAATCGGTTTAGATTTATCAATGAGAATATAGATACAGCTAACATCATCGATATTATAGTTGATGAAAATTCCTCTCGTGGAATTAATACCGCAGGAACCAACCATCACATTGCATTTAGAGTAAAGAATGATGAGGATCAAATGGAATTGCGTGAGAAAATCATGAGTTCTGGATTACAGATTACTCCACAGATTGACAGGGATTATTTTCACTCCTTGTACTTCCGTGAACCAGGAGGTGTTTTATTTGAAATTGCTACTGAAAATCCTGGCTTTGATGTAGATGAACCTTTATCAGAATTAGGTTCAAGCTTAAAATTACCTAAACAATATGAAGGTCAAAGGAGTGCGATTGAAAAGGTTTTACCAAAGTTACAGTAGCCATCATGGAATGAAATGGAATGAGCAGGCAAGTATTGCTTAGTTCATAATTGATAAAAATTGAAAATTGATACAGCATGAATACAAAGATATATCAAGGTGGTAATTTAGAGAATCCACAAAAAGCATTGATAATGATCCATGGACGTGGAGGTTCAGCACAGGACATCATGGGGCTTTCAGAATATTTAAATGTCAAAGATTACTTATTGTTAGGTCCTGAAGCTGATCAAAATACTTGGTATCCAAACTCATTTATAGCACCAATATCAACAAATGAACCCCAATTAACTAGGGCCATAGAAATAATTTCGGAAGCCGTAAAAATTGCAAATGAGAAGGGTGTATTGAATGAGAATATATTTTTATTAGGATTTTCTCAAGGTGCCTGTTTAGCTTTAGAGTATAGTACAAGAAATGCAAAAAGATTTGGAGGAGTTGTTGCATTTACCGGTGGCTTAATTGGTGATAAAATATATAAGGAAAAATACTCCGGCAATTTTGAAGGTACACCTGTTTTTATTGGAACAAGTGATCCAGATTTTCATGTTCCAGTCTCAAGAGTTCAAGAAAGCACATCTTTAATGCAGGAAATGGGTGCAAAGGTTGATGAACGTATTTATAAAAATATGGGTCATACAATAACCCAAGACGAGATCCAGATTGTAAACGATACGATTTTTATTTAAATTTTAGGATAATAAGAAAACCCCTCTAGCATAAACTATTGGGGTTTTACCACTTAATAAACTATACTATACAATTTTAAATCTAATACTTGTCAATTTTAGGAAACTAAAATTCTGTTTTATTAGGTATTGAACTAATCAACGAAACTATTATAACTTCTCAATACATCTTGAGCTGAGTTATCTAAAGTTGTTAATGCTGATTCGGACAAGTTTGTTCCGGCTTCTAATTCACGTAATACCACACGCATTTTTCCTAGGAAATCATTTACTGAATCATTAAAGGAACCGAAGCTTCTTTCTCTATTTTTATATTCTTTGGGAATAGTATCACCTTTGTTCTCATTATATAACTTTTCTATTTCATTATATTTCTTTTGAAATTCAGTTTTTAGTTGAGAAATATCTTGAGTTTCAAATGCTAAGGAATTAGTTCTTTCAACCTCATTTAGTAATTTCTTTGATCTTAGGAACTGATTTTTTATTGGACTTCCGTCTAATGTTGTTTCCTCAGCTTTTTCCACGACTGGTGTTAATTTATCAAAGATTTGATTGGAGGCATCCCGATTCTTTTTAATCTCTTGCATTGCCTTTTCTCTGAATTCCTCCATTTTTTTCCCATTATCCTCTTTCCAATCTTCAGCTGATTTGTAGACATCAATTTCTTTATTTAGGGCTTTTAGAGCTTCAAAACTTTCGTTCATTTGATCTATTAAAGGCTTATAATCTTTAGAAAATCCATTTGGATAAACAATTCGATCCAAATTATTTATAGATGGTGGTGTTACCATTATGGGCGCAATTGCATTTAATCCATCAGGATTCGACACTCTAGTTTTAATATATTCGTCTAATCGCTCGAAATTGTCTGTAAATGCCTTTATATTGGAACTTTGATTATTATCAGCTTTTACAATAAGGTTATTAAAAGCAATTATTTCGTTTGCTTCCTTCTTATCATCTTTTTTACTGAAAATGCTTGAATTATTGCTGTCAGATTTGCCTTTATCAGAACTATTGCAACTGAACAATAATCCAATAGCTAGAAGGCCTGAAGCATAATAAATATGTTTTTTCATATATAATAGAATAGTAGTGTTAAATCAATTTTAAATTATATTATTATCCAATAAATTGGAAGTTATTTGCGGACCAATTTCCAATAATTGGTAAAGGTTTTTGAACTCCATTTGAAGCATTGATTATTCCTAGGATTAATAAAATAGGAGTGATCAATCCTAGGTAACCTATAAAATAGATCCCTGTGGTATACATGATAATATTTAAAATAATAGACAGCACAACGCTAAACACAAATAGACCAAATGCTTGTCTTAAATGGTATTTTAAATGACTATCAGCTTGGTCTTTACCTGAAAAATAAGCTATTAACCAACCTATAAATGTAATATAAGCTACAATTGATAATGTTTTGTTGTTCATGATATTTGATTTATTTTATTTAAATGAATGGACTATAATGCTTATTAAAAAGAATACAAATAGGATAGAAATTAAAGCATAGGTGTAAAACGGTGTTTTTACTTCCTTTTTTAGTCTTATTCCTTCCAATTTCATATCAGGAGTAAATTCTGAATATCTCCGTTGCTGTTTGCAATGCACACACACTGATCTTACCTCTTTCCAAAGCGGAAATAGGGGAATCCAAAAAAGATGAAAATAATTTTGATATCCGATGTAAGCCAGAGAGCTAGCGTTTGAACAATATGGACATTGTAGCTCAGAAATTTGTGTTCCAATACGACTTTTGCGTATTCCAAATAAGAATATCATATAACTTCTTTTGATTTCTCAAAGATTTATAATCCTTTTCAAGAAGACAATGTTTGTTAATCTACAATGTTTATACGTCATAGAAATTCATATATACAAAATCTCTACATGTAATATCAAATAATTGATAAACAAGTGTTTGTGATATTTAAACTTTAATAACTAAAATTAATAGAACAGAATTTGCGTGGAATGAATTGAATATTGTATTAAGGATACATTATATTAAAGAAATCCAATTGCTGGAATTTCGATCAAATATTCTATTAGGATTGAGGGATAAATAAAAAATAAACCTTTTATAATGAGGAAGTTTTATTGTTTATTGAAAAAAAACTTCAATTAGATTGGGAATTTATATGAAAAAGCCTACCTTTGCATCACTTCAAACAACGAAGGGTTCTTGTTAAGAGAACAACGATTCCGTAGCTCAGCTGGTAGAGCAATACACTTTTAATGTATG
>JBEBTR010000047.1:0-22073 GCA_040393725.1 Sphingobacterium endophyticum
GTGGACACATCCCTATCGGGTTAGCATACCGCATTACTGCTGTCTTTAGTAATATACATAGCAGTCAACAGGGTGTTCTGAAAAAAATCCATATCAACAGAAGGAATCTGATGCAGCGGTACCATCAGAATATGGAAGTTCTCCTCGACAAAGAATATGTCCGGTACTTTTTATCCTATCATCTCAAAAAAGGCAGCCTGATAAGACATTGAACATTTTCTGAGATCCATGACAGGGTAGTTCCGGATTCAATTCTGGGCCCATTCATATTTAAGGAAAATGTCCCGGTGATTTATCCTGTATAACCTCTTGCTTGGGATCGGATGCCGGTATCCAGCAATTCGGTGATGAGTCCCTGAAATTCAGTTTCCCAAATGTAGCTTCTCTTCCTGGTGTTGTGAATAGGCGAATTATCGAAATCTTTTGGCATCTTTTAAAGACAAAAGCAAACGGTACAAACCATTTGCCTTTGCCATTGTATTTAGGCATGCTATCTTGTTGTGTAGCCACCATTTGCAAAAATGGTCTGACCCGTTATCCACCATCCATCAGTTACCAAAAACTCAACTAATGGCGCTATGTCTTGAATGTCTGTTAAACCGCCCAGAGCTGAAGCCGATCTGTGATAAGCAACCGCTTCTTCACTCTCCTGTCCGTAGAAAAAGGGGGTATCCATTGGCCCGGGAGCAACCGCCGTCACAGAAATTCCGCGATCACCAAATTCCTTAGAAGCTGCTCTCGTAAAATGTTCCACAGGAGCCTTCATGCCTTCGTAAGTAGAATAGAAACCGGTGTATGCTGCCAATAATGAAGTCACTATTGTACAGATCTTTCCGTTATCACGAAGTTTTTTTCCCGCTTCCTGAATAAAAAAGTAAGCCACTTTCGAATTGACCTCGCTCATGCTGTCGTATTCACCTTCTGTGGTATCTACAAAGGGCTTTTTCAAAACTTTGCCAACGGTATTGATAGCAATATCAATGCCTCCAAATTTTGCAACAGCTTCATCAAACAGTCTGGTTAAGTTAGCTACATTAGTAAGATCTCCCTGTACCAAAATAGCTTCTGCGCCTGCAGCTTGCACATCTGCCAAAGTTTTCTCAGCTTCAGCTTTTGTACTATCGCTATTATAATGAATAACCAGTCTGGCGCCTTTGGCAGCAAAATCACGGCTCAACAATCCGCCTAAATTTTTACCGCCGCCAGCGATTAATACTACTTTTCCGTTTACATCGTTGCGTGCCATAATTATTTTTTTTTTGTTTCAACAAAGTTCTTTAAAACAAACAGTTCCAGTATGGTGAGCTTTACGGAAATTTTAATTTATCTTTTATTTTTAGTCATTCGTTTTCTGAAGCTACCCGGTGTTTCCCCAGTCCATTTTTTAAAAAACTTGGAAAAATTTGAAGGATCATAAGTGAGCTTAATCGAAATCATTGCGATTGATGAATCGGTTGTAATCAACAGTTCTTTTGCTTTGTCGATTATTTTAGCATCGTAGAAATGACAGGGATGGTTGCCTTCCTGTTTTTGGATTGTGTCGGTAAGATGATTGTGGGATACGGCCAGCTCACGAGCGATTTCATTCAGCTTCAGGAAATCAGGCACTCGGCCAGTGACGACATCGTCAATGTGCTGTTCTAAAAAGTCGAAATATTGATTGGTTATTTCTACGCTGCGCTTTACTTTTATATTCTCTTTAGTCCCCATTTCAGATATCCAGTTTGTTGGCATGTAAAGATCAAAAAACTTTATGTAAAAAAATGGTGAACTTTACCGATTGACCCTGGCCAAAATAATATATGTGCGGGAAGCGTTTCCTTCCAAGAGAACTGGAAATTTTGGGATTTTAATTTTATTAAAATTTTTCTTAAATTCGATAACATTCATTAAACCAAGTGAACCATGAAAAAAATCCTCTCCATCCTGTCGATGACTTCTATTTCATTGACAGTTTCCTTAAACGCACATTCACAGGACACAAATACGGACATCCATACCATCACAATAGGTGTTCCCGAGGTAGCAATCGTCGATATCGAACCGCTGGCAAGTAAGAATATCACTCTGGGTTTTACCGCTCCTACCGAAGCAGGACTTCCCATAGTTGCCGACGCAGCCAACAACTCACTCTGGCTGAACTATTCGTCGATAAAATCGGCGACAGATGCCACCAGAAACGTCTCGGTAAGACTTTCAGCGGCCATTCCGGGAATCGACATCCAACTCACAGCAGCTGAGGCCTCGGGTCTCGGTGGCGGAACTCTGGGGATCCCATCAGCACAGCTGACCCTCAGTTCAGCTGATCAGACCGTAATTTCGGGAATTGGCAGCGCGTATACTGGGGATGGGGCAAATAACGGCCATAACCTGACCTATGTCCTTGCACCTACGTCCACCACTGGTGGGTATGCGGACCTTGAGGCCACTGCATCCACGGTCACTACCGTAACCTATACGATCTCGGACAACTAGTACTGACCCCCTTTAAAATTAACAATAGGGCAACTTCCCATTTGGGAAAGATTGCCCCTTTTGGCATACCATCGAACTTAACAGATAATGAAAAGAAACGTTCTTCTCTTAATGCTGGTTTCTTTATTTGCGACCCAACTCCAAGCGGGCATTGTCATTCTCAATGGACTAACACACATTTACAGAACCGAAAAGGGAAATGTATATAGAGGAATGATCGAGGTACAGAATACCAGTACGGGACCACAGACCGTCAAAATATACCTTCAGGACCTATCATATAAGCATGACGGCAATATATACTACTCACCACCTTCAACAAACCCAAAGTCAAATGCAGGATGGATCAAGATCAACAGCAATCTCCTAAACCTAAAGGACCGGGAAAAGGCTGAAATTCACTATGAAATCACCGTGCCCGACAGTATCAATACCGAAGGCAGCTACTGGAGCACTATTATTGTAGAACCTGTCGATGAGATAGTACCCAATAAAAATACTTCGGGACTTCAGATCTCCTCCATTGTCAGGTATGCCGTACAGCTCATAACCAATTATTCTGCCGACGGCCTAAAGCCAAAGTTGGTTTTCGAGAAGATCGACCTGGATGGTTCAGCGGCTTACCCCCGTCTTATGGTCGCTTTGGTCAATGAGGGTCCCATTTATTGTAGACCCACGGTCTCGATCGAACTTTATGATACCAAAAGCGGGAAGAAGATCGCTCACATTTCCAGTCAGGCAATGGGCCTACTTCCCAACACTTCGAAGACCTATCCGATCCTGGTAGAAGGAGTGCCTCCAGGCAGGTACAGGGCTGTACTGTATGCAGCTGACCAGGATCATAACGTTTTTTCGGTCCAAGCTGAACTAGAAATTTAGGATGAAAGTGACCTGGGCACTATTTCTTCTTGCAATCTATTCTCTTACTGTGCCTGTCCTAGCACAGAACAGGAGTCTGGACGAAAACATTAGTGCCCACTCTCCCGGAGATGCAAGGTCCGTTTCTTTCATGGTTCACAATCCGACCGACCAAATCAGAAACTTCTTAACTTCGGTCCAGACTTCCGATAGCCTAATCGTCTCCCTGCACAAGGAAGAAAGGATAACCTTACCACCAAACGACAGTGTCCTGCTTATAATACCCCTTCTCATTCACCCCAAAGCATCTCCCGGTGAGAAGACTGTATCCATTTCAACATTGGACCCCCAGGTCGGACATTCCTTGACCTATACTTCAAAGATTTGGGTCTCCAGAGTGAGAGGGATCACCATGACCGCATTGAATTCCAAAATATTCGCAAAGGCAGGCGAAACCGTCAGCTCTACCGTCCTGATCAAAAACGTAGGCAATTCCCAAGAGCAGCTCTTCTTATCCAGCCGAAGTAAAATTCAGCCACCAGAGACCGGTTTACTACTCAATGCGGGTGAAGAAATGACAGTTGTCATTTCCCATCAAACGGATCCGGGAGAAGGAAGGATCCTTTCCTACAACCTTGATCTCTCCGTGAGGACTGCAGATCCTGATGCCCATCCCTATATATTTAGCGAAATGGTAACGGTTATCCCGGTCAAGGCAAAACAGGAGGATATCTACCAGCGGTTTCCGATATCAGCATCCATCTCTTTTCTCGGGATGAAAAATCAAGGCAAGATGGAGAACGGCTTTCAAGGAGAGATCTATGGCAGGGGAACCTTGGGTAAGATGGGAAAGGATGAACTTGAGTTCCGTGCCATTACCAAGAACCCTATCCAATTCAGTTCTTTCTCTCAGTATGAAGAATACTTTATGAACTACAGCCGAAAGAACCTTTACGTGCATTTGGGGGACAAGGTATTCTCTTCCTCCTTTCTGACGGAATTCGCCAGGTACGGTCGAGGCGCGGAAATCAGGGTTGATATGGGAAAGCTGTCTATCGGAGGTTTCTACAATAGGCCTAGATTCTTTAGGGAAATAGATAGCGAGTTAAATCTACGAACTACATTAAAAGTGGGTTCCAACACAAAATTCACCGCAGGATACCTGTATAAGCAGCCCCTGAATGGATCTGATCGCCAAGGATCCCCCTACTATCCATTTCCATATTCTTCACATCTGCCTTATTTAATCGGCCAGACCAGGATGTTCGGGCTTCTTGACGTCCATGGTGAATTCTCACTCAGCAAGAGCGGTAACGAAATTGGGAGGGGGTACAGGATAGAGGCCAAGGGAGACTTTTCAAATTTCCATGCTAATTTTGCCTTCATGCATTCCAGTCCCCGATTTGCAGGATACTTTACAAATACGACAATGGTCAACGGAAATTTTCGTTACGCTTTTCTAAAAAGGTTGGAATTGCTGGTGAATATTAATCGGGATGCAAGGAACTTTCAACGCGATACGCTCCTCTTCGCTGCGCCCTATAGGAACAGCATGCAATATGGGCTGAACTATCGCTATCACCCCACGGGTAACATTCTGATTTTCAATGGATATCAGCGATATTTGGACCGCTTCACTCCCCAACAGTTCAATTATGAGGAGATATTCTTTAGAATTTCCCTAAATCAAAAGATCGCAGACCTCCAGGTCGACCTGGAGGCTCAGCTTGGAAACACCAACAACCTTATCGCAGGTTTTTCCGGTAGATCGAACTACTATACGGCAAACTTCAGCATCGACAGGTTCAATACGCTGTTCAGCATGTTCGGAAGCTTTGCCAAAACCTCGAGATATCAGGAGATGGACCAGGGACAATTCTATTACGGAGGAAGGATCATTAGTCGGCTTTCGCCCAAAAGTTCACTGAGTGCATTTTTTCAGAACAACTTTATGCCGGAAGAATATTATAGGGATAGGAATCAATTTGAACTTAGCTTTAGACAAAAGGTAAGCTCTGTCCATTCATTTCAGCTGTCGGGAAGATACTTATTGCAGCGCGGCAGTTTGGGGCAAAGAGACTTTATTCTATCATTGCGCTATACGATGCAGTTGGGGCTCCCCGTTCGTAAGGTTGCCTCGTACAGCAGCCTCAGCGGAAATGTCCGGAACCTAGGGGTAGAAAGTACACAGGGCATCAGGTTGAAGCTTGGCAGCAACGTCTCTTTGACCGACGAATTTGGCAATTACACGTTCAAGAATATCCCTCCTGGAGACTACATGCTGGAGGTCGACAGGTCAGCGATGTCCTTGGAGGATATTACGGACGTCCCTATCCCGATTCAGCTGAAGATAGAAAAGGATGGAGGAAATTCCTTCAATTTTGGGATAACCAAAGCCTCCCGAATTACCGGAAAGGTCAGCCTCACCCAACAAAGGGAAGAAAAGGACAGCACTGAAGGCCCGATAGTCGGAAAGAAACCTCAAAAAAATAGCCTGATAATCGAAATCACCAACGGTTCTCAGATTTACAGGAAAAAATGCGATATCGGTTCGGAATTCGACTTTACCTATCTGATACCCGGAAAATGGACGCTCAGGGTCTACCTGGGAAATCTCGAAAAGCAATATCAGTTGGTGAAGGATATCTTTGAGATGGAACTCAAACCGGGTGAGGAGAAAGAACTTGGGATAATTGTCTCAAAGAGGCAATTTGAGATCCATCAGCAAAAGCAAACCATAAAGATCAGTTATAAGGGGGAGGTAAAATGAGTTACACAAGCGCAATTTTGATCATTTGGACCCTGTGCATACCGATAGCTGCAAGATGTCAGACATCGGGAGCCTCAAATACGACGATTACTCTACCTTCAATTGCTTTGATTGACGTAGAGCCAAAGGGAAATATCACCATGAGCTTTCTGCCCCCTACCGATGCGGGCAATCCGATCTCACCCCCTCAAGCAGATATGTCCAAATGGCTGAACTATTCTTCGGCCGTGGCATCAGGAGGTAACAGCAGAAGTATCTCCGCTTCGATAAACCAGGCGGTTCCGGGAGTAGACTTAATGATTCTTACTGAAACGGCAACTTCCGGTGGAGGCAACCTTGGGGTGCCTGTGGGCCAGGTTCTACTGGGAACGACCCCTGTGGTAATAGTGAGCGGAATTCGTGGAGCATACACAGGGAACGGGCAGAACAATGGGCATCGGCTCCGATTTAACCTTTCGACCAACAATTATTCGGATCTGGGAAATATTTCTAACATGAACATAATAATTAGCTTTACAATAATTGAATGATGAATTACAGCGCTATCGGAATAAGGTCTTATTTAAAACCCCTACTGTTGCTTGTTCTACTCTTACTTGGAACGCGGGCAAATGGTCAGAGGACAATAACCGTTGTCGGTTCCAGCTGGAATGTGAACCCTGAACCGATTACGGAGGCAGGCTTAAATTATATCGGCACCTATGAAAGCGCATCGGACCAGCTACTTTTGACAGCCCGGGTACCCCTATTATTGACAAGCGGAAGCGTATCGGTAAGGTATGAGCCATTTCCCACTTGGAACAATGCCCTGAACCTTTCGGTAAGGAGGACTGGAAACGGTACAACGACCTGCCTATTGTGCACCATTAACGGAGGCACAGCCTATCAACCGATTACCACCACCGATACCGAACTGTTTAACATACAGGCGGTCCTGGCGCTGGCAGCTTTCAACAATATTCCGATTCAATTAAGGTTAAGTGGGGTATCCGTTACACTCCCGACAGGAAATTATCAGTCAAGGGTCATTTTCACAATTGGGCCAAATTAGGATGCGGATTGCAATGATTTAAAAAATGAAACCATTAAAAAAACTAGGTCTGGGCATACAGGCCTTTCTAAAACCTTCATCAAGATATTTACTATGGCATTTTCTCATTCCCTGGTCGAGTTTTTCAGGAATCATTATTCTAAATTAACCGGTTCGATAAAACTAACGCATTTAGGAAATGGTAGTTCCTGTTTTGTGCGTTTCATTTTGAAAAGCACCCCAAGAGCTTCTCAGAGGTTAATTATTTGATGTGATAAGATATCCCTGGATTTTAAGGATTCCGAATGTTGACGTGTTCGACACACGCGGTATAGGCAATGATCCTGGGATCTGGCATTTTATCCGCTTTGCCATTGTGATAGGAGGGTCTTCTACTATTACTAGAACTCCACCTGTACACTAAGAAACTTTTGATTCCAGACTTAACTACCTATATTAAGCATACGATCAATCTTTTCTGACTCAATTTTGATTGACCGGCGCTAAAAAACAGATAAACCTATATCTACTCTAGGTTGCAATACATCCTTATCTTTTCGGGTTTCTACCAAAACATACATTGGGTGATTTTATATAAATTTTTCATCCCGCTAGACAGATTGAGCGTTCAAGAAAGACTTTACCTTTTTCCACGAAAGAATGCTGCGCACCAGATATCGATGTCCGAATACGTGCATTATGCGCATTAAGCTCTAATAACTTTTCCTCCTGCTACTAAGTAACCTTAGCAAACTTTTACTCTTTGGAAGGGGCATTTGTCCAGGAAAAATCGAATGACCGATTTTGGAAGTTCAATATGGTCAGCCCCACCGTTTCGAGCCATGTACATCAGTGGGAGATGAACCTAAATTCCCACTATAACCTCCCGTATGAAAATACCTCAATATAGGTATTTTTCTTTTTTTTGACATGCGTTAATTTTGAACCCATCAAACCATCTCAACAATGAAGAACCTGTACATCGTATTTTCGATCCTCTTTATCTTTATGTCGGCCTCGTGCGAAAAATCTGCTGAGAAGGAACCTCCCAAATCAGGAGCGAAGGAACTGCTAAGCATCACCTTCTTTAAGATCAACAATTCAATCCTGGAAGAAGATATCATGGCTTCAAAGTCTGGATCCACCTTCAAGGCCAATTTTTCCCAGGGAAAAAACCTAAGGAACCTCTCGGCTGTACTGAATATCTCTAAGGGTGCCAAGTTGATCTATGAGCAAACAGAGTACCAAACACAGGACGGTGAGGTTACGGTCCATGGTGATTTTACTGCCAAGGTTGAGTTTTCAGTCGTTGCTGAGGACGGAACACAGGCAAAATATAGCCTTACCTCAGTATCTGAACCCTTTTCCTCAGAAAAATCAATTCTCAGCTTTGTCGTTCGATCTCAAGAGAACCATTCTATCGGAAAGGATCTTGTCGGTACGATAAGCGGCAATACGATCAGGTTGACGGTACCATCCGGAACTGAGTCAAGCTTAAAGGCTGAAATAAAGATTTCCCAAGACGCCAAGATCTTCGACGGTGAAAACAAGGCCGTGGAAAGCAGCATCCCCTATCCTTTTTCAAGCGTCTATCAGGCAGACGGAAATGAGGTTAGGTCCAAGATCAAGATTGAGGCTCAGGATAAGTCCTTTCAGGAATACCAAGTAATCGTAAACACCGAGAAAGGGAAACCTACCGATACCTTTGAACATTCTGGTCCAACAAAGCTCTCTTCGATATTCTTCAAAACCGGAATGGAGGCGGAAATAGCCTACTTTACCTCTCCTATCTATATTACCTTCCAATACGATGCACAGGGAAGGATTAAGAAGATAAGATACTACCTATATTTGGATAAGGACGGTAAAAATTATTATTCCTATGTGGGGGCAGACATCTACACCTACAAAACCTCTTCCGTAGAGATTAGAAAACTATCCATATTCTATGACCTTCAAGACTATAGCAATCTGACCTCCGAATTGGGAACCAACGGATATCCAAAGAATCTTCGATATCTATCCTCTACTGATGGCAATACGTTTTATTCGAATTTCCATTACAATTCCGCTGGCAACCTAATCCGGCAAGAAGGAAAGGGATCAATGTTTGATGCGGGCAGTGTGTTTGAGGATCTTACGGGTGTTCCTTTTGACGTTAAATATGAATATAAAAACGGTAATTTGGTCAAATCGGGCACCTCAATCTATTCATATTTTACGGACAGGGAATCAAATGATGGATGGGCTCAGGGCTTGGTCGCATTGGGAACGGACGCAAGGAAAGGCATATATTATGTCCATATGGGAAAAACCAGTAAGAACCTACTTAAACAGATCTATGACTCAGATTATGATACCTCCATCGATTTTTCCTATAAATTCGACGGTATCAACAGGGTGAATGAGATGCGAGTGACCACAACCTTAAATGATCATTGGGGAACGGATGAGAAACCTGCAATTGTGGAATTCAATTATCCAAAATAAAGAAATTTGGCCAATCCTATTCTTAAGGATATGATCACCGTATGAATTTCATGGATTCTTCTGTAATATTCACAACAATGGAACTATTTTTGGCAAGCATACAGATAGAAAAACAATGAAGTACAAAAACTGCACTGAAACAAGTATCAGTGCAGTTTTCGCTTTTATACATCCCATCGTTTTACCTAAAAAAACACTCATAAAACGGATTTTCTTGAGATATAAAAAATTCCAGGTTAACATCAATAAAATTCTATGCTTTAGGGCAATTGCAAGAACATCAATTTAAGTTAAGGTATGCTTGATGATCGAAAGGCAATAGAACAGCTTATCCTTAGATGAGGGTTCGTCTTAGCCTCACCACTCGGCAGCACGAACAAGCCTTCTCCCGAATTCTGAAATCCGATCTCGGTCACATTGGACGCCCCACCACAAGGTTCCATGATTTCACCCAGCGGGGATCCCCCGGATTGCAGCCATAAACTTGGAACGCAGAAAGTATTTGCTTTCCATTTTAAAAATAGGGATTTACCCCTGCTGTCATACGGACCTTGGTTTTTTCAGATAAGTAGTAGTCCTGATTTCGTGTTTTCTCAGAACCTTAGCACTTGCCCCTCTTTGGAAAACGTCTGACTTTTCCCGGAATAACCAAATTGAATGTGCCCCCCCTTATGAAGAAATGACTTTCAGATAGATTAATGGATTTAAACTCTTGGGATTATTTTTAATAAAGTATATTTATATTAAAATAACGGCTATAAATATTAAATTTACTAAAATTAATAAAACTGTAATATGAGGACATTTCTTCTATTTCATATCCTGTATCTTTTCATCATCAGCGGCAGCTACGCACAGTTGAAATATTCCAACGATATCATTAAGACCGGAGCAGAGCAAACTGAGAAGTATATCCATAGATTGGAGGGGAAGAAAGTGGCTTTGGTGGCAAATCAAACAAGTATCATCGGGGAAACACATTTGTTGGACAGTTTACTCAATAGAGGAATTAAAGTGACCAAGGTATTTGGCCCAGAGCATGGATTTCGGGGAAATGCAAGTAACGGTACAGAAGTGACCGATGAAAGAGACTTTAAGACCGGCATTGAAATAGTATCGTTGTACGGCAAAAAAAAGAGCCCTACTCAGGAAGATCTAAAAGACATTGACATTATCATCTTTGATATCCAAGATGTAGGGTGTCGATTTTATACCAATATTAATACACTTAGAGACGTCATGGAGTCTTGTGCAAGATATGGGAAGGAACTATTGATTTTGGACAGGCCTAATCCAAATGGATATTTTATTGACGGTCCTATCCTAGATATGAACTATAGATCTGGTATCGGTCAGTTTCCAATACCTGCTGTGCATGGATTAACGGTTGCTGAATTTGCTCAGATGGTCAATGGAGAGGGCTGGATGGAAGATAATTTGAAATGTAAAATTTCAATAGTTAAAAATGCCAACTACACGCATGACCTAATGTACAAATTGCCTGTAAATCCGTCCCCCAATTTGAATACACCAGAAAGTATTTTGTTGTATCCTTCTACATGCCTATTTGAAGGGGTATCCCTAAACCATGGCAGAGGCACCGAATTTCCATTTACAAGAATTGGAGGTCCAATGTTGAAAGGAAGATATAGGTTCTCTTTTACCCCTATATCTATTAAGGGCATGAGTGAAAATCCTTTGTATAAGGGTGAAGTTTGTTTTGGAATCGATTTGATAAATTACGATTTGGAAAAGTTAGTCCAATCCAGACAAATCAACCTATCATGGATGAAAGAACTTTATGCTGCCCATCCCGACAAAAAGAAATTCTTTGACAGAAGCCTACATGAGCAAATTGGCAATATAGATTTTCTTGCAGGTACTCCAGAATTTAAGAATCAAATTCAAGAGGGGTGGACGGAGGAAGAAATTCGGGAATCATGGAAGCCTGGCCTTGAGAAATATAAAAGGATGCGCGAGAAATACCTAATCTATAAGGATCGGTAAATACGACCAAATACCTGACGTTCAAGCTGTAAAATAGATCAAGAGAATTAGGATATGATATTCCTTTACCATGTAATCCGAATATGCAATACCCAAATTCCGGGTAAGTTATTTTTAAATAGAAATTTTTCCTAAAAAAACAGTCAGCATCCGAGGTAAAGGGCAAACGCTCTATCACTTCAAGCTCGCTCTATGCAATCATTTGCTTGATTGCGGTGAGAATCTTCATCAAATTACTATTTGTATTAATCCACCAGGCCGTTGGCTATTGAAAAGCTTCGAAAATTTTTAATTCTGGGTAGGATCCTTAGGTTAGCCAATGGATTAGATTATGAACTCATTATTCATCTTATCAAAAGAAATTCATTGGTATCAGCATATCCCATAATGATGTGATGGCTTTGTCAGAATGTCAAGGGGAAGCATTTTTAAATAGTGACAGTATAAATCAGGGGCAAAAATTTGGAAAACTATTCTAAAATTGCAGCCTTATAAACATCTGAAATTATAATAAGGCCAATCAACAATAATAGGGACAAAGGTTTATCGATAATTTTTAAAATCATTTTAATTATAGTTCGGTGTCCAATTAATATAATATAAATTATTTGATCCAACAAATGACTGTAAAACAAACATAGATTATTGAATTCACAATGCTTGACAGTAATCGAATAACCAGGAAAAAGGCTGGCAATCGCCTCCCCTATTCTATAATACCTCCTATAATGTTGGTGCTGTCCCAAAAAAAATGTTTAGTCCGGAAATGCTACAAAGAACTACCAATGGATTTTATGAATCGGCTTCTTTACCGATTGGCAATTTAAATTAATCCAAATTGATAATTATTAAGGAATGGGATAAGGAATGCACCGGTAAAGAAGTTAAAGGAATCAATAATAAACAAGACCACCTTGGGGTTTGGCTGTCGAATGTCATAACCTAAACTTTTCTGTTTGAAAGGAGAATGAACCAATTATTCTTTACAAATGTACATGTACGGTGTGAACTATCTTTTAAGGTGATTTAATTAAATGATTAAGATTAAAAAAGACTATCTTTTTAGGGATAGTCTTTAAAAATAATTAGTTTGTGTGTTTATCTCTTAAGATCCTAACAACGCTCCAATGGTTGTTAGCTCCTTTGATTGCTGTGACATTGAATGTGGTTTCGAACGCTTTCAATGTAAATTCTATCAGGTCATTGGAATAGTTAGCTGTTATCCTTTCGAGTTCATCCTGTGCAGAAATCCTTAATACATCTTTTTGAATTTAAATATTCCATAGGGTTAATTATTTATATGCGCGTTTTCTTAAACTATCTTAAAAAAGACCACCCGAAATCAGATGGTCCTTAGGGTTTGATGATGAGTATAAAGAGAATAAAATATAGTTATTTAAAACTATTCTAAATAAAACGCATTGAAACAAATTTGTTATATCCACTTTCAGCTTATCCCTAATCATAAAAATCGATACAAAACTTTAATTCTATCCATTTTTGTCAGCACACTCTTTTCTGCAGTTTCCATTTTTTACTCCTTACCTTAAAGTGAATGTTCTCATATTCGAATTTTCCTGTCCTTATTTCCTAGGGACCTCAATATTATTTTTACCGGACTGAATAGAAGCCCTAACTATTGGGCTTTATTTATTTTTCACTATATTTAAGTTCTACAACCACTATAGTATAATTTGTTATGTAAGCTAACCCAACGGAATCGACACCGTTGGGTTTTTTGATTTTGGTATTTGGCACTTTCTTACTATGGATCATAATTTATGGGATTAAGAAACATTTGTTCTTACTCAAATATTACCCTATATAGAAAGATTTTATTTTCAGGTAAAGGGTAAATAACGCACCAACTCTGTCCATTGTAGCATTGCTGTACACCGCTAAGCTGTAGATCTTGCTCGGGCAGCCAATTACCTTCTGTAATTTTACCAAAAAGGTTGCTCCGGCCCAAGTTAAGGTAGGTATACGTTATCGTGGAACGGAATCGATTTAGGTTCAGAATGCCAACAATACTTCATTTCCGTAAACCCCTCAAAACCATCGACCCCTGATCGTTCCGGTGGACAGCCAGTTCTGACTAGCATAGCCGTAATTAGTGATAATTAATAAAATAGATGCATGTTCAGTCCAGGAAAATCTCCGAGTCAGGTACCTTTATTTAAATTTGAAAGTAATTCAGTCAAATTCTTTCACATATTAGTGGATAATCACCGGTCAGAATGAAGAGGGCTCCGAAAAAGTCGCCGTGAATAATAATAGCCTCCAAAAACCAGGGTTAAAGCGAAGGACTGAGCCCATTGAGAATCGCTTATTTGGAAATAAAATATGGTGAATGCTTAGATATGCAAAGGATAAGTTTTAGGAACGTAAAAACACATTGGACATTTTTTAATTAATCGCTTTTAAATCGTCTCCGGAATGTCTAAGGTTCCCTTTGAGAAAAACTTTATGCAATACACCGTTATCATTTCTTTCAGAAGGGCACTAATTATTCAGATTTATACCCATAGCTCACAATATCCCTAATTCTTAGAGCACTCGAATCCTGACAATGGTTAATTCAGTATATTTTTTTAGTATAAGGAAATACCTTATCTATATACTTCGAATAGAATATTAAATATATAAATGCAGAAGAGCATAGGCTGACTCAAATCCCATTGAACAGGCTTTACTGGCATGCGAAAGCGAGTTAAACTATGTGTTAATTGTAAGACCAAAGCTTAATGATGGGGACTCGTCCATCGATATTAATTGAAGATCCCTTGTTTCCATGTTTTTATTAATTATAAGTGAAAAACGCCTATAGTTGCTTCCGCTGAATAATTAAATGCGTGTGCAATTTTTAAGGTATTTAATGGCCTTAATATTTATTGCCCGCCCCCCTGTCGGGCATCGATATGAATCATGATTTGCATCAATAATAAAAATGGTCAGATAAATAGAGGTCATTTTCCATCGTCTCTCTTCCGCTTACATTTTCCCATTACCATAATTCCGATACCCAATGCAGGAAGGTCCTTTAAAATGAAAAAGTCCGTAACTATGACCCCATCCTTTATTCTCCAAATATCGGGGGTTGTAAACAAAAAGCTCAAGGTGAATATAAAAGTGATCACAGTAAACATTCCAGCTAAAAAACCAATTTTACGATTCCAAAAAGATGCAATCAAACCCAGTGCCGTAATAATCTCTATTGCGCCTATCAGGTTAGAAACAGCTTGCAGAGAAAATACTTCATATAAAACGCCCATTATAAAATGATGACGAACCAAGGGTTCAATTGCATTTGCCTCAGTGGGGGTGAATTTGAATGCCCCGATCCAAAGTAGTATAACAGCTAATCCCAATACACTCAGTTTATATCCTGTTTTTTCTAATTGATAATTCATTATTTGGTTTTTTTTTGATAAAAATTCTATCCCCATTCCTTATTGGGAATGGTTTTGGTGGACTGTCTATTTTTCTCCCGCTCCACCTGAAACATGAAGCCTTAAATTCATTATAACGTTATAAAGATCACTCCGGCAACAGCCATCAGTAATTCAGAGGACATTCGTTCTTTAAAATCAGGTTCAATAAATTCAAATCGAATCTCTCCCTTCTTGTTCAGGATAAATACCGAGGGTACGGGAAGCAGCATATCACTATTTTTCCCACCTGTTGTTTCAGGCAAGAGTTTGTGGTAGACGGTCGGTGCCTTAAATACGATACCCATGGCTTTAGACAGCGCAAGGTCGGCATCCGAGAGTAACCTATACGTCAAATTACCCTTTTCGATACTGGCCTTAAGGTTCTCCGGCTTATCTGTACTTACCGCAATAATCTGGTAGCCCAATCCAATTATCTGCTTCTCGATTTCCTGCAGACCGGACAGTTGTTGATTGCAGTAGGGACACCAGCCTCCTCTGTAAAAAATCAATATGGTAGGTTTTTCAGAGAAGAGTTTTTCCATTTGAACCGATTTTCCAGCAGCATCAGTCAAAATCATCGCAGGTATCCTTTCGCCGATCAGCAAGGGGCTGATGTCCTCTGCCCTTTCGGGATAAACCTGCATTCCCTCACTATGCTGTGAATACGCTGAATTGGAAATAAAGATGAATAAGCCAATGACAATAATTAATATTTTTCTCATTTTTAATTGTTTTAATATCGTTACAACTGATTCCTAAAGGAAGAAATATTCTCTCCGGAATGTTTCTTAAAAAACCGGCTGAAATGCGCCGGACTGATAAACCCAAGAATATAGGCTATCTCTTTGGCCGATTTGTCAGTATAGTTCAGGTACCTTTTGGCTTCCAGAATGATCCTCTTTTGTATGAGGCTGGAGGGAGAAGGAAATTTAAGTAATGCAAAGACATTCGAGAGGGTCTTGGGCGACCTGTTGAGCGCTCCAGCATAGAAACGGACCTCATGCTCTGCTCTAAAATTACATTCCAGGAGCAGGTTGAATTTTCTGACCAGGTCCAGCTTTTCATCGGTGAGCAGATAGCTGTCCGTTGCCTGCTTTCTTGCCAGGCGGGTAACACTGATAATAACGCGCTTGAGGAGCGTTCGAAGCATTTCGCTCTGCATCCGGTCCCTGACCTGCATATCCGTCTCACAGAATCGCTGAGTCAGGTTTATCTCTTCAATGTCCTGACGCGAAAGGCGGATAAACATCGGATTGTTGATCCCGTAAAAGAGAAAACCGACGCAACCGACCTCTGCATCGTGGTCAACGATACAATAGAATTCACGGTTGAACTGCCAGGCAATCAGTCGATTCGGACTTTCGAACCTGAAATTCTGGTTGGCCATCAGCGGGAGTACCGTATTCTTGGGAAAAGTATACCGTACTTCATCAATCATTGCCTCCTGGTCACCCTGAAAATTGAATACAATGGAATTGATTGTACTCTCGTGCAAAATCCCTGCGTTTGTAAGCATCCCCTGATCGTTACCGACCAGGAAGGCTTCATTGCTCTTTTCATTCAAGTATTCTAATTTCATCCTCCGTTTTTCCTATAAATGTACTGCTCACTAAAGATAGCAAAGAATTATCCGGTGTAAGTACTAAGAATGAACAGGCTTCCCCTTTTGGAAGAAACCCGTTCACAAAACATTTTTTAGTTAAGCGTAACCTTTACAATCTGAGGCAATGTCGTAAAAGCATTGGGATTCGGAACTTCCTCGATTGCTTTACTTTCTCTCAAAGACATGCCGGGAAGGTCCATTCGGATATTGGCGCCAGGGTACTGGTCTTTTTTCGTTCCATTGTCATATAAGGATATCTGGTCCGAAACATCTCCCTTCTTCATGGCATCAATCCCATTTCCTTTGGTCGCATAGAACCAGTCATTGCTCAGTCCGTACATGGTAGCAAGGGCTATTCTGTCTCCCTTCACTACATCCAATTGCTGCATAACCTTACCTCCCGAAGCGCCGCCTGCTTTTGGAAGAAGGACGGTGCTCGATGGCTCTTTCAACACATAAACTTTCTTTACCCCGGATTTGCTCTCAAGATTCCCGGCCAGGATTTCTGCATTACCTGTTTGTGCCAGATCGCTGAGCCCCTCTCCACGGTCCTTCTCCCCGGTTTTATAAAAAGGGTTTTCATCTCCGGAGTATACAACTACCAGTACGGGAGATAGCGGCGTGAAGATACCGGTCATTCCCTGAAGATGGTCATCAAGTACAGAATTATCTCCCATTTCTGCTATATTGGTAAGTCCGTTTACAGATGGCTGGCCTTCGGCATAGATAGGGGTCTTATCCAGAATGTCCCCGCCCGGTGCATAGGAAACGGTCCATACACCTGGACTGAAAGGTGTTTCATTGGCGGTGCCACCACTTGTATTCTTAAGGGTAAGGGTAAAGCGGGAGTTGCCATGATAGGCCAATGTGGCTTTCATCAACTGCGATGCTGCCAGATACATCTTGCCCTGGGCATCTGTACCATTCACTTCTGATATATTTTTGGGTGTAGATTCGGCTGTCCCCGGATGCATCACGCTCATCCCCGGAGCCTGGTTGATACGCGTACCATTGTCCCATAGCTTGATCTGCGAAGATACATCTCCGGTAACGGGAGTTCCGTCTGCATTATACAGGTTGATACCGGGATTTTCGGGTGCAAAGAACAGGTCGTTGCTCCAACCGTACATAGTAGCGAAAGACAATGCCTGACCAGCTCCGGCATGAAACTCAATGCTAACGGACTGTCCTGGTAAGATAACCGGTGGTGTACCTGTTCCCATGAAGGTTCCTGACTGCACCAGAAGTTTTGAGTCAAGGACGTTCTCAATGGTGATGGTGTTAGACTCAGGTTGCGGAATCATATGATCATCATTGCATGAAACCAGCGTCGCAAGCCCGCAGGCACAGAACACAGAATATGGTGATAAATGCCTGATTTTCTTGTTTGCGTTCATAATTGTTGTGTTAAAATATATATAACATCAAAGTTAGCCTCAGTTAAATTAACGGGCAATGTCGTCATTTCCCGATGTCTTGTCCAGATTTCCCGATTCCTTTCCATAATTCACAATTAGACGTACGATTATCTTATATCTGAAAATCTTTAGGTCTCCCTGGCCTACTAAGGCATCAATAGAACATTCTTAAATTTATTTCCATTTCAACTTTTACGAATACGATTTCCATCAATTCCCCTTGGAACTCCTACTTGCGTTCAGTCGACACTTTACACGAGAAAAACTAATGGGTTCTAGACATGACTGAATGAAATAGGTATTGTTGATCCCTCCTCAGAGAAAAATAGGTTAAAAGGGTTAATTTCTAATTTCTTTCCATACCTGTATCGATATATAAATATGACTAAAAGGGATACATCCCTATTTATGTTTTTATTATAGATGGTGCTGCAAAACTTTTAATGATTGGTTGAGGCATTAATCAGGGATCGCCCATTTCAAGGTATTTTCCATACCTCCAGCTAGCTAGTGATAGGGAAATGGAAATTTATAATTTTAAGTTGTATATTAGATTGTGGGAAAACAAGATTGTTCTAAATACTTTAGCTTCACCAAGGAAGAAATGAAATCATTGGTAAGAAATTACATAAGGTCATTTATTATTCTTGGATTTATGATTCTGTTGGGAATGATCATAGCACATGGTCTTAATTATCATCTTTGGCCAACAAAATTCCTTTTCTACTTGATGTTATTTCCTTTGTTGTTGGCCTATTTCAAGAAAATTGAAAAAGCACACCCCTAACCTACCCTTAGGCTTCCTATATTTATTAATAACGTTGTTTATTTCTGTAACTCATCAAATAATTTATATCTACGAAAAAAACTGTCGAGACACCTCTGGTTTATCGCTATAATTTTTTGAAAAGTATTTAATCTTAGATCTCATATACTGTTGTTATCATTCCAAAAAATCAGGTTAATTTTTTAAACGGTTCCTTTAAAATTATTGGTCTTCCATAATTGTATTTAGACCTGGCATGGAGATCTTATGGTGAGTGCAAAAGTGAAAATTATCTTTCGGGAGATAAGTCCACCCAATCAAAAGATATTTCTGGGGTGAGGCCTTCACAAAATGGAGAAAAATTCAATTGATGAAGGTTCAGACTGAAGATTAGATTCAATTACCTTTCCACGGAATGCCCCTTCCTGCCTTCTTTCCTAAGTACCTGTATTAGTTTAGTTTTATGGATGACCTCTTATATAGTTCGCCAATTCTTTAAAACAGAAAATGCTATTAAAACAAGAAAAAGTTCCTGACTGCAACATTTTTTTTACAGAGTTTGCTTAATTTCGAGATCTGGGTACGGTTTCAAAACATCAGGAATCACCTCCCTAAATATCTAAAGACAATTATCATGAAAGAATTCAACCACCCGAACCTTGTCCTTATTAACCGATTTTTTGAGGCCTACTCTTTAAGGTCAATAAGTGTCATCAGAGAGGTGCTTCATTCTCAAGTAAAATGGAACGTCCCCGGAAGACATCGCCTGAGCGGTACGAAATCTGGCATGGAGGAAATAATCGAATATATGGATCAGTTGGCTGAATTCAATTTCATGTCTGAAGGAATTGTCTTAGGATTTTCAGATGACCATATAATAGACTGTCACAGGGTCTGGAACAACCAGGGTAAAAATCCAACCATCAATACCATGTTGTGCATATTATGGAAGATCCAGGACGGAAAGATCCGGGAAATTTTCAGCTTTCCACAGGATCAGTATGAAATTGACCATTTTTTCAATTCACAACTGGAAAGTTAATAGCAGTGGACCATTGTGGTTGGGGTGATTTCAAATTTTAGGAAAATGTGACCCGATGTAGATCCATCGACACCTTGGAAGGCTATATCTACCCCTGCCCAAGAATCTAATTGGACCTTTGGGGAAATAAGAGTCTCTTTTCAGATGCCGATTTCATAAAAACATGTACGAGGTCTGCCAACCGCTGGGGAGTGTCCTGATTTGGCCTTCTATCCATTCCATGGATACTGCTTTAATTTTTTTATATAGTTTTTCGAAGGATGTAACTCAGAACCTTTCCTATTTCATTGAGCTCCATGGGGTCTGCTTGCCATTTTGCATCCTGATTACTTTCTCACCCATTTTCAAAACGGCATTCTTGGATTCTATCCAAAATTAATAAGTCAAATTGGGCTGAATGTCCTGAAGGTCTACTGCTAATTAGGTTTATCAAAATTATATGCTATCGAAAAAATAAAATTTCTGGGAGCTCCGACAAACCCTCAGGTATTGTCAAACCCTCCCAGGTAATAATACCTATCAAGTATATTATTGGCATTCAAAGAAAGCCTTACTCCTTTGAGGTGGTCATATAGAGCTGCATTAATGGTTGTATAAGCAGGCCATTTATCCCATTGTTCATTTCCTTGAACATCTAGTCTGGAAAAATCCTCTATGCTACGGGTAGAAGCATGATGTAATCGATCCAGACCCCAGTCCTTTTAAAGCCGGTTCGGGGATGACGTATTTGGCCCATAAACCAGCGACATGCCTAGGTCATTTGGCAGAATCTTGCCAACCTCAGATCGTATGGATCAGGTTGGAAAATGCCGTTCAATTTGAAAGTGGCTTAAATAGTTCAGCTTGATGCATCTAACATGCAATATCTGAACAGACGGAATTTAATCCATTCTGTACCACAAATATTTGGGAGGCAATAATAGAAACAGATTAGGAATTTGAGAATATTGGCGGGAAGGTGGTTTCAAGCCTATTCTCCCTTCTTTCTATCTTTTATAGCGATCAGAAGGGTAAACAACCTCTGCTGATCGATCGGTTTTTCTATACTTCCATCAAATTTATACGCTTTTTTTTCTGTATCATCGAAATCAAGACCATTGGAGGTCGAACTCGTAAATTTTATTACAGGTACACAACTTGTATTTTCATTTTCCCTTATCTCGCGTAGGACCGACCATCCGTCCATCTGAGGCATTGAAATGTCGGTTATCACACAATCCGGAATATTTGACTGAATGTGGTCAAGGGCTTGGCAAGGATCTGAAAACGTAAAAATTTTAGTTCGATCGGAGAAAAAAGTCCTTATGTACGATAAAGTGATTAAATTGTCATCAATAACCACCAGATGAAGATCATCTGGCAAATCATTTTTTGTATAGGTTTCAATTGGTAAATTTCTGCTACGAACCTTCTGCAGGGGAACACTGAACCTAAATTCAGATCCTTTCCCAGGCGCACTTGAGAGGGTTATTTTACCACCCATGATCTCTGCCATGGTATTACATATATAGAGACCTAAGCCAAAGCCCCCATTGCCGGCTGAACCTGAGGCCATAAAATATCTTCTAAAAATATCTTTTTGGTGTTCGGGATCTATTCCTTTTCCCGTGTCCCTCACCAAAATTTCGAGCCATTTCCTATCCTCTTTAGAATGATAATGGGCACACAATTCAACCTTTCCGGCTTTTGTATATCGTATTGCATTCCCAACCAGGTTAGAAACAACCTGTCTAGTTAAGGGGGCACTCCCCAGAACATCCATTCCAGCTGGAATATCTAAGGACATTTCCAAGGATAATCCCTTATTTCTTGCAGAATGGGCGTGAATCTCGGCAACTTGTTCCAAAAGCAGCTTAGGTGAAAAGTAGTCGTTGAATATAAAAAATTTTCCAGCATCCATTTTTTCCAGCGTAAGGATGTCCTCCATTGTTCTGCCCACCAGCTCAACATCACTTCGGATTTCCTTTAGAAGAGTTAATTTTCCAGGACCGATAACCTTTTCGTCAAGGAGGATATTAATCAATGAAATGAGTGAACTAACCGGGGCCCTAACATCATGGGCAACCACTGTCAATATCTCAGTTTTTTGAAGGGCCATACTTTCGGAATGCTCTCTTTCAATCCTTATTTGCTTTTCATATTGGTTCGCTCTGATCCGATACAGTTGAAGAAAGCAAAGGGCA
>JBEBTR010000048.1:0-21398 GCA_040393725.1 Sphingobacterium endophyticum
TTGGCATTCAAAAAAAATGGGTAGCAAAAGCTACCCAAATCCATTATTTATTCTAACAAACAACATTCAATAATTACCACTGAAATTCAACTTTCACACCTTCAGGACTATTTTCAAACCCAAGTAAGTATGTATTGGATTTAGTATCCCAATTCTTAACTTGAAAAACTTCTTCATTATTTACTTTTACGCTTTTTGGTTGTTTTGGAAGAAGGACTCTTGAAATATTACTTGTTTCAATTGGGCTTTTAGCAAGATATGAGTAATCATTTTTCCCTCTAACCTCTTCATAATTACGACTTGCTGAAGCTAAAACTTGAGGTTTTGTTTTATCCTTTATTAAATCAACATTAAAGAAATAACCTTGTTCCCCTGGGGAGATAGTTTTTGAAGTATAAATTGGGAGTGTTGGATCGAAAAGATCAATCAAAGTTCCTTTCAATGTGTAATTATCATTAGAGATACTTTCATCTAAGACTGCAACCAATTCAAAAGGTCCTCTTTGTAGATAATAATTATTTTTATATTTTAATTTTCCGGCAGCAGATTCTTCATACCTCTCTTCAACAGCTTTTATTAGTTTTTGACTGTTATTCGATTTTATTGCAAATTCTTTTGGATCTGTTCTGATAATTTGAACAGTTCCTTTCCCAAAGGAATAATTTCCATCTTTTGGACTTCCTTTCATTCCCATCAAACCAAAAAGATGTTCAGAAGGTGCAGAAAAATTCTTTCCATTCGTATTCCACCATTCTTGTACACTTTGGAATGGATCCTCATCAGTGCCACAAAAAATTAATTGTCCACCAGCTTTTACCCATTCTGCTAGATGTTCATGAGCTTTTTCCTCCAAAGGTTTCATGTTAGAATAAGTCATTAATAAAACCTTAGTATTGGCCAAAGCCTCCTTATATCCCACATTCTCAATATGAACAGTTTTTACAGGCACGCCGCGCTTTAGAAACGGAAGTGCTAAACCATAAAAATTCGCTAATTGCGGATCATCATAACTTGCATGGACTGGAAACCTTTGAAACATTAGTGAATTGGACATTAAAACAGATATTCCCTCATTACCTGAAAGTTTATTATTACTTAATGGCATTTGATTAAGGGAATTAATCATAACCTGCATTTGAGTAGAATAATGTCTCGGAATTCTTTCTTTTTTGTCACTATTTGGGTCAGTTTTATATAACCCTTCATATATCCTTTCTGGCCAAGGCATAATTTCATAATCTGCGATATTAGGATATAATAATTGAGCTGTAAAAGTGGCTTGGTAATTCTTTTTATAATCCTTCCAATCTCTAGGCCAATCCTCAATAGGATCTGTCAAAAAAAACATTTTTCGACCGGTGGGTGCAGTCATTGATTCCATGGAGCCGTATTCCAAGTAGGCTGTTTCAAATACTCGCTCTTTTTCAATACCGTTAAAGAAATTGGGCTCTCTTGAAGTTCCAGTCCATACTTGAGCAATATAACCATCAACCACAGGAAGAGAAGCCAAACTCGCCTCTGGAGAAACAATTTTCCATTGGGAATAGTTAACCAAGGAGTGAGTTGGAACATAACATTTCACATCCATACCTTTAGACTTCCCATATTCTTTCGCGAAAGTGAAAACTTCATTTAAAGCATTATAGTATAACCGATACTTTAATTTATTTGAGAGATAGGTGTTTTCAGGGGATTCATGTTGTGGTCTCCAATCAAATCCATAATATTTCTTCCATTCTTTCTTGAATGATTCACTATACCCTGCCCTCGCCCAGAATTCAGGCTCTTCCATGAAGATTGCATCAATGCCTGCATCTATTACAGGTTTTACATGTCTCTCTTTTAAATATTTTAAAAAATTCTCTGTTGGAACAATATAAGGAACCATATGACCGTGCCAGATTGTATCTTGGTTTTGGGTAACTTGACCTTCATCCAAATGCCATTTACCATCCCATTGACCGGTGAAATAATCTTGGTACTCCCCCCAAGCTATTCCAGTCATAAAATGAGTAATATATCCGCGATCGCGCCAAGATTTTACCCTTTCTTCAAAGGGTACCCTTTTGGATTTGTCAGAAGGATTTCCACCAACACCATATATCATAACTGCATCTGCTCTATTATCAATTGTTGGTCTCCATTCTCTTGAAGTTTGAAAGGTCGTTTTTACAGGATCTTTTGTCTGTGCAAAAGCTTGAATCGAAAGCAGAAATAGACAATAAAAGCATGCATTTTTCTTCCAATTTGACATAATTTACAGTTTAAAAAGTTAAAAAATTAATTAATTAAGACTTCTTTAGCCTGATTATAATTCCATCTTTTAGTACCACTACCTGTAGGCGTATCAAAGTTAATTCGAGCGGCTGCGCGGACATAAACAGTTCTTCCACTTGGGATTTCACCACTGGACACAAGTGTAATTGTTTCGCCAAATAAAGGATCAAATGTTTTTCCTGCATAGTCAAGCCTACTTGACCATCGTTCATCCCTAGCTCGATAACCTACAGATGAAGAATAGCTAACAAAAAACTGAATATCAGTCATATTTAGAAAGTCATCAGAATAATTTCCCATAGGACTAACTTTAGTTTTAAAATCAGCAGGAGAAACTGCTCTTGTTACTTTCACCTTTGCTGTTACTTTTCCATCTTTTACGGTAGGTTCCCCTACCCACTCAACGTTTAGAAATGGCTGTACCTCAAATTTAACTTTTACATTTCCGCTCAAGTCCATTACTAAGCTTTCATCAGCTAATTCCTTTCCATCTGCATCCTTTCTTAATAATGGTATAAAAGGACCGTCAACAGTGATATGATACTTTCCTGCAAATAATTTACTGTTTCGAAAGGTTCCATCAGGCATACAATAAAAATCAGGATTTGGTTCCACATTATCTCCCCAACTCAATTCAGTTAATCTAACTCGAATTCCTTCACCACCTTGATCTGTAAGAACTCTATTCCCAGTTAAGACATCCACGACTTCCCCTTCCAACGTTACATCTGGTGCTTCATAATTATCTCGTTCAAACATACTGCATGAACTAATCAATATAATTAGGGCAAATAGCCCAATCAATTTTATCTTTTTCATAATTCTTAATTGAGTATCTATCTATTAGGTTGTTGATCAATGAATTCACTTTTAGCGACTTCCCCACTAGGGATTTCGAAATAGTAATCAATTGGCGTGTAAGCAAAAGTTTTGGATGCTACCCATTGAAATCTAGCATCATAAAAATATTTACCTGCTTTAGTTGAAAAGAATGGGTATAATCCTCTGAAACGGAAGTTTTCATTGTTACTATATTTGTTCTTATCTCTGGTCTCCCCCCAGAATCCATCCCTACCTTCATAATGAGAAACCCTCCAGCGTCGCAGATCCCATTTTGCTTTGTTTTCAAAAGCAAGTTCTTTTCTACGTTCCTTGCGGACAATATTTCTACCATTCAAATCAGCTGTTAAATTGGTACTTAACTTGACAGCTCCAGCTCTTTCTCTGATTTCATTGATAGCATCTGAAGCCACCTGCATTAAATTGCTTCCATCTGAAGATGCTACACCTGCAAGCTGCATTTCTACAGCTGCCTCTGCGGCATTAAGCAAAACTTCGGCATAACGCATTAATACAAAAGGTTGGGAAGATTTTCCTTCACCTGGTTCAGCAGTTGGACTTGGATTTAACCATTTTCGTAAATATAAGCCCGTAACGGTAGCTTCAGCATTATCATAAAATGGACCTTCTGCACCTGCAGCCGTCATCTGCTTCCCATTATACTCTATAATTTCTTGTCGATTTCCTTCTCTAGGACTTAGATAAAGGGTTTTGGGGGATTTTGTATAAATATCTAGGTTTTGATACCTAGTATCAGCAGTATTATAGGAATAATTAGAAAAGAATGGTTTTATTGGTGTATTTCCAGTAAAAACCCCACCTCTTATTTCAATTTCTTTTCCTCGGAATTCATCATTTGGAAAAATAACATAAGCTCTAAGTCTAGGTTCAGCATTTTTAAAGAATTCTAATGGACTATCATACATAATATAGTCGCCAGAAGTATTATTATTTCCAGTTGTTACTCTAATACTGCCATCTGGATACCTATCAAATCCATCAAATAGTTCAACAAAGTCTAATGTTGGACATGTTCCCGCAGACAAAGGTGCTCGAAACGTAAATGGAAGATTGTATCCATCAAAAGCATGTGTAGCAGTTGGATAAATATATTCCTTGACATAAATATTTTCTGGACTACTTAAATCACTAAACATATCAAGCATATTCTGATATTGGGCATCCGGGTCATTTGCAGCCCATTTCTTTTTGTATAGGGAGTATCCGCCATCCTTCATGATTTCTCGGGCTGCTTTATAAGCTTCAGAAAAATATTTCTTAGAAGCAGACTGCCACGAATTTTCAGCAAAACCAATAACACGAACCCCCGTTTTACGGCCCAAGCCTGTTAATCTTCCTGAGACACTTTGATTATATTTAGCGACGGAACCTGCATAGAGCATAGCCTCGGATTTAAATGCTAGTGCGACATATTTATTTGAATATCCAGCTTTAGGACTTTTTGTCATTAACAAGGAAATAGACTGATCAAAGTCTGCTAAAATTTGATTCCAAGTTTCCTCTTCAGTAGCTCTAGGAACTTCCATTTCTTCGGCTGTTCCGGGATATTGAATTAATTTAGTCACTAAAGGAACTCCTCCGAATCTTTTTGCTAACGAATAAAAGACGGTAGCCCTTATGTAATATGCTTCTCCTAAATAATGGTTATACAATTCTTCACTAAAATTATCTTTGTATTTCGGCAAATTTTCAATGAGATGATTTGCATCTCTAATAGTTTCAAAAGCCCTTCCCCAGTAAGGAGTTCTCTCCCCTCTGAATGAGGTGGTCACACCATCTCGATTTACTGCTTCACCCGTTCCTTCTATCCCTACCGAGTTTAACCAACCATTATATTCGAATCCCCATTCAGCAGTATATTTAAAATCCTCGAAAGGCATCATACTATAAATTCTGGCTAGATATATATCCATTCCTGCAGGAGTATTCAACAATTCATTATCTGTGACAATATTTTTGGGCGTAATATCCAAGTCAACACATGATTGCATGCTACAAGAACCTGCTAACGCCAAAATGATCATTAATCTTTTCATTTTCATTTTTCTTAATTTAACCACACTTCATTAAAAAGTCATTGAGACACCCATTGTATAGGTCTTATTCAATGGATACATACGTCCTAAATCATCATCAGGATGCTCAGGATCAACAAACTTCACTGCAGTAATTGTAAATAAGTTATAGGTATTCGCAAATACTCGCAATCTCATATTGGGATACTTATTGAATGTAGGAAGTGAGTAGCCCAACTCTAAGCTTTTTAACCTAAGATAAGCTGTACTAACTCTATTAAATGCAGAATTTGCTCGTGGGTATCTTCCAGTAAATGCATAATAGCCTTGCACCCACTCGGTTGAAGGATCATAAGGATCTGCTGTCGGGTCTACAGGATGCCATCGGTCTAGATATTGCGTTAATGTACCTCCGCCATTAGAACCCCAAATAGCATATAATGGTTCCTTATATTCCATGGAACCTAAAGCAGAACCTTGGAATAGTGCGGAAATATCAAAATTCTTGTAATTAGCTTGCAGATTTGTACTATAATTCAACCATGGGGTTTGATCGAAAGCGAAAGGGTGCTCATCTAATCCCGAGATCTCTCCATCACCATTCCAATCCATATATTTATAGTCTCCTGGGAGCACATCTCTTTCCTTATAGAGTTGGTAACTTCTGATATCATTCCAATCCATAAAACGGCCATCAGCTTCATATCCAAACTGGAATCCTTGATACCTGTTGTTAAAATTGTCATTCCTCCATCTATCGTAGGAGTTTTTATAAGGACCATTTTGAACTGCAGTTAGATATTTATTTCTTGTAATTGTTGCAATTGCTTTTACGCTATAACCAAATTCGCCAATTTGGTTTCTATGACGTAATTCTAATTCAAGACCATAATGCTGGTCACTATTTGCATTCTCCATTGGTGCAATAGCTCCGATTACAGTTGGGAAAAGGCCGTTTCTTCTTTGGAATAATCCTGTTCTTCTTCGGTCAAAATAATCCAATGTGAATCCAAACTTATCATTCCAAGCATCAAAATCTACCCCAACGTTAAAAGTTTGAGCTTTATACCAAGTTAGAAGTTCATTAGCAATTGCCTTACGAGTAACCCCGGTGACAAATTTATCACCAAAAATATATCCTGGAGCATATTGATTATAGTAGCCATTTTCGGCATTTCCAGAGGTGGCAGGATAATTATATCCAGCAACCCATCCAAAATCCCAGCCACTAGATAAGTCGTCACCTAAGACACCATAACTTGCACGTATTTTAAATTGGTTAATAAATTTTAATGCATCAATTGATTTAAAAAAAGGCTCTTCAGAGATACGCCAAGCTGCAGATCCCGATGGAAAAAATCCCCATTGGTGACCTTTTGCAAATCTAGAGGAGCCATCATAACGAAATTGAAATTCAGCAATGTATCTGCCTTTATAATCATAGTTTAATCGACCTAAAGCAGCCTGTTTTGCCTCATCATAATAATCTGCTAAGGACCCGGACATAGATGTCATCTGACCATCTTCAACACCTGATAAAAGAATATCCGACCCAAAAGCTAAATTTTTCATCCCATAGAAATTATCTCCGTCATTTTTCTGTGTTTCCCAACCTAGAACAGCACCTAATTGATGGCCAGAATCAAAAAGTCTATTATAATTAAGCGTAAATTGACTCAGGATCTGTTGTTTCTCGAAAAACTCTCTCCTTAATCTATTCGGGCTACTTAAATCAAATAACTTTTGATTGTAGGTATTATTGATAGGGTCTAAAGCATATTGGAAATATTCTTTCCTGTAAATACCATTATTATCGGTTCTATAATCATAAGAAAGTAATGCTTTTGCTGAGAATCCTTGTAAAGATTCAGAAATAGTTCCAAAATCATAATTTAATGCAGCTGATGTTTGAAGGGTTTTTTTCTTGAACTTTCTGTATCCTGAAACATCAGAATCTATCATGGCAACAGTATTTTGTTCTAGGTCCAGACCTTCATAATTCAACAAAGTATTCTCCGGATCAGCATATGCAGGAAAAAGCATTCCTTGTTTCCAATAATTACGGATAATATCAACTGCACTTGTGTATGGGTTATTTTGTTGATCAGCCATACCTGCAATATTTAAATCCAATTTTAGACCATCAATAATCTGTGTTGATATATTGGACCTTAGGTTGAATTTGTTGTAGTTTAAATCTCCAGTTTTAAAAAAACCTTGTTGATAGGAATATCCAGCACCAATATAATATTGAGTTTTGTTGCTACCTCCCGAAATACTTAAATCATGGGCAGTTTGAGGAGAAATTTCTGAAAATATTAATGAGGTCCAATCAGATGACCTGCGCGTCCCATTTGCAAAATCTTCAAAATCCTTTTCTGTATAAATAATAGATCCTCCATTAATATTATTCATAGCCCTTTCATTATAAATTGTCATAGCATCAACCGCACTGGCCAGATATGGCATATTTGATGGCCTTTGAAAAGTAAATGAGCCATTATATCCAACAGAAATTGTTCCTTCCTTACCCTTTCTTGTGGTAACTAACATGACCCCATTTGCTGATCGAACCCCATATATTGATGCTGAAGCATCTTTTAGGACCGATACGTCATCAATATCATTAGGATTTAATCGTTGAAAGTCTTCAATAGATCTTGGAACTCCATCAATGATTACTAAGGGAGCACCCATGCCACGGATATCAAAATTTGCTCGGTAAGATCCAGGTTCAGCACTTTTTTGCCAAACACGTACTCCTGCAATTCTTCCAGCAAGCATATTCTGTGGGTTTTCATTTTTTGTCACCCTCATTTCTGAACCTTTCACCCCAGAAACGGCACCAGTTAAAGTAACTTTTTTCTGTGTACCATATCCAACAACGACTACTTCATCTAATGCAGAATCATCAACTTGCAAAACGATATTGATTTGGGATCTATTGGAAACTGCCTCTTCCAATGTGGCATAGCCAACATAGGAGAACCTTAAAACAGCCTCTGCAGGAGTTTGCAAAGTAAATTTTCCATCTTCATCCGTACTGGTTCCTATTTGAGGAGAAGACCCCTTCACTAAAACAGTGACCCCGCTTATAGGTTGTCCAGAAGAGTTAGTTACAGTCCCTGAAACTTGACTCTGAGCCCATAAATCGCTAGAAATTGTACATAGAAACAGTACAAGCAATATCACCAGCAATGGACTCCTATTACAAAAAAGAACTTTCATAATTAGCTAGTTAAAAAATTGATATAAAGATTTATTTATTACTATAGGTTTTTGTTCAATTTATAAAGCTTGAATTTTTTTGGTCAGAAAATTCATAACCAATATAAATGCACTAGGATTAATTTTTGGGTTAAAAAAGCCCCATTAACCCAAATAAAAAACATTAACCCATATATAATTTCCAGGTTTGTGTTTGTAACAATTATCGTATAATTACATAATATAAATGGTTAGCTAAATCGGTTTTTTACCTCTTATTTATTTTCTAGCTATATTTGGTAATTAGTCAGACCGATACTTATAACCCTTTATGCCAGCAATTTTAAGCTATATTGCCAGACGTCAAAAAACTGAAAGATTTATTAAGGTTATATGGATAACCATCTTTGTTATTTTTTGCAATCAATCGTTTGGCCAAGGGTTGAAATTTGTTGCAGGGGATCAAGCAATTGAAAAAAGGACTTCATTAAAAATTTATCCATCTAAATCTTTTGAGTCTTATAAGTATTTTGAAATTTCCTTTGAAATAAACATTTCCAAAAACTCAGCAGTTGGTTATATTTTTAGGATAAAAGAAAAGGAAGATTCTCCAATTTTCAATCTTTATTTTGATGAGGAGAACAACAAAGCAATCTTTAGATTAAATGAAGAGGGCAAATTCAGTTTAATAAAAACAGAAATATCCAGTGAAAAATTAAGTATTGGCAGTTGGATACCAATTAAAATAAAATTTGATTTAGAAAACAAAGAAGTGATTTTGCAAATTTCTAATCAAAGACCTCAAGTAGCAAAAGCAAATCTTTCAATTCCTTCCACACCAACCATATATTTTGGAAAAAGTGATTATATGATTGATGTTCCATCCATGTCAATTAGAAACCTGAAATTGGGAAACAGTGAGAATGAAACATATATCCCTTTTAAGGAAAGTGAAGGATCCCTATTACATAATTTAAAAGGAGATATCATAGGGGAAGTAAATAATGGAATATGGTTATCCAATAATTCTTATCATTGGCAAAAAAGGCTTATTACCTCATTTTCTTCAGAATCTGGTTCTGAATACAATTCTAAAACCAAATCAATCTACTATTTTAATCGAGATAGCCTTCAAATTTTCAACCTCCTAACTTCGGAACTAAAAAAAATCAAATTCTCCAGCCCTTGCCCAGTTCAGATACATCGCGGAAATACGTTTATTGATACTTCAAACAACAAATTATATGTGTATGAAACTTATTTTCCATCCACCTATAATGGGCCAAGCATGGCAAGTTTAGACCTAGAAAATAATCAATGGAAAATTGAAAGTGTCGATAATTTAAACAAAGAGCTCAATCATCATGGCTATGTCTTTCTAAATGATTCTCACCAGTTATTAATCTTTGGTGGATTCGGAAATATGGCTTACAGCAATAAGTTCTCTGAATATACAATTGGCACCGATAGATGGAAACAGAATATTTCAACCAGTGGACCTCAAATCTTTCCAAGATATTTTACGTCAATGGGCTACTCAAAAATTTTCGATAAGGTCTTTATTTTTGGAGGGATGGGCAATGAATCTGGCGAACACATTGTTGGAAGAAGATATTTTTATGATTTATATAGCTTCAACCCTAGCACGAATAAAGTTGATAAACTTTGGGAAATTGATTGGAAAGATAAGCCATTTGTTCCCGCTAGGGGCTTAGTTATTCAAGATTCGAATAGCTTATTTGTTTTAGGTTACCCAGAGCATTTAACTCATTCCTTAATTAAACTCTATAAATTTTCACTAAAAGATGGGCAATTTGAACAATTGGGGGATTCCATTCCAATTTATTCGGATAAAATAAGTACAAGAGCCAAACTATACTATGATAATCAGTTGAAAAAGTTGATTTGTTTAGTTCAAGAATCTGATGATGATATTCGATCAAAAATAATAATTAACACACTTAACTTTCCAGCTATTAGTTTTAAGGAATTACATTCATTCCCTGTCGTTAATAAGCCTAACGGAGTTTTGCAATATGTAATTGCCTGCATCTTTATTATTTTAATTTTTGCTTATTTATTGTATCGTATTCTTCGTAGAAAAAGAACTAAGCAACCTCTTGAAATCGACGCTTATCCCATTAATCCTTTAAAAAGCCAAACTCGAAATTGTATTTATCTTTTCGGTGATTTCACCTTGATTGATAGAAAAGGGAAAGATATTTCTTACTTACTAAGTACAAGACTACAACAGGTATTTTGCCTTATTTTATTTCACAGCAAAGAAGTAGGGATAAGTTCCAAATTACTTAGTCATCTGTTATGGCCTGATAAGCCAAAGGATAAAGTAAAGACTTCTAGAGGTGTTGCAATTAATAATCTGAGAAAAGTTTTGCAAGAAATTGATGGGATTGAGATTGTTTTCGAAGATGGACACTTCCGAATGATTATTAACAGCGAATGTTTCTGTGATTATCTTGAAATCAATAAAGAAGTAAATAATAATGAAGGTCAAATATCAGATGACTTTTACAATATCATACGAAGAGGAAAGTTTTTATTAGGGCATGACGACCCCATTCTAGATGAGGAAAAATCCAAAACCGAAAAAATTATTATAGAAATATTAGAGAAAGACCTAAATCAGCAAATCCAGAAGAGAAATTATAGTCAGATATCATTTGTAGCAGAAACTATTTTAATAATCGATCCTATTAATGAAAATGCATTAGAAAAAAGTCTGTTTGCATTGTATATGTTAAAATCTGAAAGCAAAGCAAAAGTTATATTTGATAAATTTACTGAGCAATTTGAATTAAATATGGGAGAAAAATATGGGTTTTCATTTAATCATTTTTGGAAAGAGTCTTAGCACTCCTATCCTATTTTCTATTGAAAGATATCATCTCCAGGCATTCTATTGGATTTCTTAAAAAATTAAAACTTTTAGAAAAGCCTACTTCAACATTATACCTGCAGATAGGTTGACATGTTGATGATAAAACGTTGGACCATAATAATTACCATGCAATTGTTGGTAAACATAAGTTGCAGAAATAGTAAACTTAGTTTTGTTCAGGGAGTCAAATAAATAAAACAGGCCCGCTTTTCCCAAAAACCCTTTATCATAAACGGGCCCAATGCTAGGTGCATATCCTGCATTCGCAACGACGCCTATTTTAGAGGCTTCTCCAAAATCCTTGAAAGGAAATCTCGCATCAATAAATATGGGGAATAAATTGCGGTCATACTTTAGTTTTTTAGATTCTCCGCCCTGGTTTTCATTTTCTGAATAATCACCTTTTAGGGTTTCATTTCCTAAGCCAAGACCAAGAAAGGCTTTTTCATTGAAGTTTTTGCCAAAGATAAAGTGCAGTGAGTATCCATTAAATGTTCCTTGGTATTTAGGATTTGAAACACCGATATTTCCACCGCCTTGAAATTGAGTGTAGTACGAGCTTTGGCTAAAACCAAAGCTTACCATGAAAAAAAGTAAGCAAAAGCTGAAGATGATCTTCATTAGTTAATTGAGTATTTTATAGATTAATTCGGTTAATAAGTCTCCACTTTCTGTTAGATGACCAACATTCATGCCTTTGGATTTCAAATCAAATTCCTTGATGACATGGATGACTTCAAAGGTTTTTCTTCTGTTGAAATTTCGGGCGGCGTATTCGTATTCTTTAACAAAGAAAGGGTGTACTCCTAATTGTTTGGCAGCTGCGGCGGAGGATTTGTCAGGCAGGTAGTGATATTTCAGGATCTTTGTAAAATAGGTTCCCAAAGAGCCTATTACCACAGGCATTGGATTACTTTTAGGATTTGCAGCAAAATAATCAACAATTTGGAATGCTTTCAGCGCATTTCTTTTCGAAAGTGCGGTATTTAATTCAAATACATTAAAATCCTTACTGATTCCAATATTCTGTTCAACATCGCTGTTGGTAATTTCCTTTTCAACAGGAATATTAAGTTGAAGTTTCTCTATTTCATTTGCAATTTTTGAAAGATCCGTACCCAGGTATTCCGCCATTAATGCCGATGCCTGCGGATGAATCTTCCTTCCGGAAGCTTGCAACTGCTCACTGATCCATGCAGCAACTTTATCCTCATAGAGTTTGTTAGATTCCAGGACAATGCCTGTTTTTTCCATGAGTTTGAATACCTTCTTTCGTTTATCAAACTTGCTATATTTATGAGCAAAGACCAGAACGGTTGTTGGAGTGGGCTGTTCCAGGTATTTTAGTAGAAGTTCATCATCTTTCCATTTTAGGTTCTGAGCTTCCTTAACCACAATAACTTGGAAATCGCTCATCATCGGATAACGCTTGGCCATGCTGATCACATTAGAGAAATCAGTATCCTTTCCATAGACTACGGTTTGGTCGAAACCTTTTTGGGCATCTTCCAGGACTTGATGTTCAATAGCATCAGCAATCAGATCAATGAAATAGGGTTCTTCACCATGCAAAAGATATACAGGAGCAAGATTTTTTTTCTTGATATCGGATAAAATAGATTGGGTATTCATGCAGTACGAAAGTACAAAAATGTGGAGACTTTTACTTGTTTGAAAAGGTCGGAAAATTTCGTAATTTTGTAAATGTTTAGACCAGTTCCTTTGAACGTACCGCCTTTTCCGGCAAAAATCCTCAAAAAACAAGATCAATATTATATTTTCGATACGCTTCGGAAAAAGCATCTCTTGTTGACTCCTGAGGAGTGGGTACGACAACATTGGGTTAATCATCTAAACAAGCATTACCAATATCCGATGTCATTGATGAAGATCGAGGGAGGACTATCGTTAAATGACCTTCAGAAAAGGAGTGATTTAGTCATTTTCAATCGATCAGGATCCCGTGTACTTTTGGCAGAATTCAAAGCTCCATCTGTCAAAATTACCGAAAAAGTATTTGAACAAATCGCAAATTATAACAGTATTTATAAAATTCCCCTTCTTTTGGTCAGTAATGGAATTGAGCATTATTATTGTAGAATAGATTTCGAGCAGGAGAAATTTACATTTATAACGGAACTGCCATCTTTTAATGAAGAAGATTTTGGATAATAAAATAAATATTATATTAGTAGTTTAAAGCACAGAAGGAACCACATGAATATAGATAAAAACGAATTTAGAAAGTATGCGATCAAGCATCATAGAATTGGAAGCCAACATGTAGATGGTTACATTTCTAGACTACAACAACAAATCCCAAGCAATTTAACGCCATACATTATTGAGGAACGTCAATTAAATGTTGCTCAGATGGACGTTTTTTCTCGCTTGATGATGGACCGTATTATCTTTTTAGGTGATGGAATTAATGATCAGGTTGCGAATATCGTTCAAGCACAGTTATTGTTTTTACAATCTACTGATGCACAGCGAGATATACAGATCTACATTAATTCACCGGGCGGAAGTGTATATGCAGGACTAGGAATCTATGATACGATGCAATACATTTCACCAGATGTAGCAACTATCTGTACAGGAATTGCTGCTTCAATGGGAGCGGTATTGTTAGTAGCCGGCGCGAAAGGAAAACGTGCTGCATTACGTCACTCACGTGTTATGATTCACCAACCATCAGGAGGCGCCCAAGGAGTTGCTTCGGATATGGAAATCAACTTACGTGAGATGATGAAATTAAAAGAAGAATTATACACAATCATTTCTGATCACTCAGGCCAGACTTATGACTGGGTTGAGAAATCATCAGACCGTGATTATTGGATGCGTGCCGCAGAAGCCAAAGAATTTGGTATGATCGATGAGGTATTGCTACCGAAAAAAGAAACAAAATAAAAACGATGAGTAAGACGAACAATAGAGATATACATTGCTCATTTTGCGGTATCAGTAAAAATGAAGCGCAAATGCTTATTGCGGGTGATGGAGCGCATATCTGCGACAGATGTGTGCAACAAGCTGGGGAGATTTTAGCGGAAGAGCTTAAGCAACGCAAGAATAAATCTATTCAAACTGCTCTTAAGTTAATCCGTCCAAAAGAGATCAAAGACCATTTGGATCAATATGTTATTGGACAAGATGACGCAAAGAAAGTAATTTCTGTGGCAGTTTATAACCACTATAAGCGTTTGAACCAACGTGTTGACTCCGATGAGACCGAGATTGAAAAATCAAACCTTATTATCGTTGGTGAGACCGGAACGGGTAAAACCTTATTGGCAAAAACCGTTGCAAAGATCCTAAACGTACCGTTTTGTATCGTTGATGCTACAGTGTTGACAGAAGCGGGTTATGTGGGTGAGGACGTTGAAAGTATCTTGACAAGGTTATTGCAAGCAGCTGATTATGATGTTGCAGCGGCAGAACGCGGTATCATTTATATTGATGAGATCGATAAAATCGCAAGAAAAAGTGATAATCCATCCATTACAAGGGACGTTTCAGGAGAAGGTGTTCAACAGGCCTTGTTGAAAATCTTAGAAGGTACGAATGTGAATGTTCCACCACAAGGAGGACGTAAGCACCCGGATCAAAAAATGATATCAGTAAACACCAGTAACATTTTATTCATTTGTGGTGGTGCTTTTGATGGGATTCAAAAGAAAATAGCAAACAGATTGAGAACTCAAACTGTTGGTTATAAAATGAAAGATGAGGATCAGGAAATTGATTTGAATAACTTGTATAAATATATCACACCGCAGGATTTAAAGAACTTCGGTTTGATTCCAGAGTTAATCGGTCGTTTGCCAGTTCTTACGCATTTAAATCCATTGGATAAGGAGACTTTGTTGAACATCCTGACCAAGCCTAAAAATGCATTGGTAAAACAATACATTAAATTGTTTGAATATGAAGGCGTAACATTATCCTTCGAACCGGAGGTTTATGACTTCATCGTCGACAAGGCTTGGGAATTCAAGCTGGGTGCCCGGGGCTTGCGGAGTATCTGCGAAGCCATCATGCTGGACGCCATGTTTGAAACGCCGAGCAATAAAGATAATTCAGATGAAAAGGCCTTACAGATTACCTTGGATTATGCGAAGAACAAATTTGCAAAGACGGACTTCAAAAAATTACAAGTAGCATAACAAAACTGAAACCCTCGCCTATCACGCGAGGGTTTTTTGTATAAAGAGATTATTATTAAAGGATGAAATTATGACGAAGAAAAAAGAAGAAACCCCAGAAAAAGTACGCGAAGTTAACTCTCCAATTAAGGCCGGATTAAAAACAAAAGAAGATATTGTAAACAATTGGCTTCCACGTTATACAGGCAGACCACTTTCAGAGTTTGGGGAATATATATTATTAACGAATTTCAGCAATTATGTTAAATTATTCTCTCAGATGCATGGCGATGCACCGATTATGGGGGAAGATAAACCGATGCAATCCTGTACTGCAGATGGAATTACGATTATTAATTTCGGTATGGGTTCTCCAGTTGCAGCGACGGTAATGGATTTATTGACTGCCATTCACCCAAAAGCAGTTCTGTTCCTAGGAAAAACCGGTGTGTTGAAAAAGAAAATTGATGTTGGCGACTTGATTCTTCCGATAGCAGCAATACGCGGTGAAGGAACATCGAATGACTATCTGCCGCCAGAAGTTCCATCGCTACCAGCCTTCGCATTACAGAAAGCCATCTCAACAACCATACGTGATCATTCACGTGATTATTGGACCGGTACAGTTTATACCACCAATAGACGAGTATGGGAGCACGACAAACAATTTAAAAAATACTTGAAAGGAATCCGAGCGATGGCCGTTGATATGGAAACTGCAACCATCTTCTCTGTAGGTTTTGCGAACAAAATTCCAACGGGTGCTTTGTTATTGGTTTCAGATCAGCCGATGGTTCCAGAAGGTGTAAAAACAGAGATTTCAGATGTAACCGTAACAAAATCTTATGTTGAGACCCACGTAAAGATTGGAATTGATGCATTGAAGCAATTAATCAACAACGGCTTGACGGTAAAACACCTGAAGTTCTAAAAAATATCTACTTTTGTAGTAGACAACAAACAGAATAGATTTCACCTATGTGGTATAATAACATATTAGAAACCATTGGCAACACACCTATGGTTAAATTAAATAAGGTAACACAAAACTTAAAAGCAACCGTATTAGCAAAGATAGAGACCAGCAACCCCGGCAATTCAATCAAGGATCGCATGGCGCTTAAAATGATTGAGGATGCTGAGGAAGCAGGCCTTCTTAAACCAGGCGGAACCATTATCGAAGGTACGTCAGGAAATACCGGAATGGGCTTGGCTATGGCTGCAGTAGTTAAAGGTTACCGCTGTATTTTTACCACAACTGATAAACAATCTAAAGAGAAGATAGATGCGCTGCGTGCCTTTGGCGCAGAAGTTATCGTATGTCCAACCAACGTTGATCCTGAAGACCCCCGCTCCTATTACTCTGTATCCAGCAGATTGGAGAAGGAGGTTCCGAACGCTTGGAAAGCAAATCAATATGATAATCTTTCAAATTCTAAAGCTCATTATGAACAAACTGGACCTGAAATCTGGGAGCAGACCGAGGGAAAAATCACTCATTTGGTTGTTGGCGTAGGAACTGGTGGAACCATATCGGGTACAGCTAAATATTTAAGGGAGAAAAATCCTAATATTAAGGTTTGGGGTATTGATACTTTTGGTTCTGTTTTCAAAAAATATAAGGAAACCGGGATTTTTGATAAAAATGAAATATATCCATATATCACTGAAGGTATAGGCGAGGATTTCCTACCCCAGAACGTAGATTTTAGCTTAATAGACCTATTTGAAAAGGTAACAGATAAGGATGCAGCCTTGATGACGAGGGATTTAGCAAGAAAAGAAGGTATTTTTGCAGGAAATTCGGCAGGTGCTGCAGTGGCAGGTTTGTTACAATTAGGATCTGAGCTGAAAGAAGATGATGTTGTTGTCGTGATTTTCCATGACCACGGTTCAAGATACATGGGAAAGATGTATAACGAGGACTGGTTGCGTGAGCGAGGATTCTTGAAAGATGAGAAACTAACTGCAAAATCAATCTTGAAAAAGCGAGGTGAGCAGGCAATTATAACAGCAGATGCCAATCAAACCGTCGTTGAGACCTTCAATATCATGAAATCATTGAACATTTCCCAAATACCTGTAACCCAACAGGGAATGGTTATTGGAAAGGTGACAGAATCAGATATTTTGAGTGCCTTATTGGAAAATCCATCGTTGAAATCCTCAGCAGTTGAAGAGATCGCGACAAAGCCTTTCCCATTTGTAGACCTCAATACATCTATCGATAAGATTTCTGGACTAATCAACAAAGATACTCAAGCCGTATTGGTTGAGGATAGCTACGGAAGGATCAATATCATTACACAATACGACATTATCAACGCAATTTCTGAAGTTTAGGATATTTCCATTTTTTGGGTATATTTAAAATTATCTACCAAAAAGAATGGAAAGAAACGATAAACTTAAACGATTAGAATACTGGGTTAAAGCACGGATCGGAAAGATTGCTTTTATTGACATTGAAGAAAAACGAGAAAAGCAATGGTATGGAAATGGATATGGTGGCTTTTATGTTGACCCTACCCTAGTCCCTAATCAAGCAATAGTCTATTCTTTTGGTATAGGTGAAGATATCTCCTTTGATAAAGCGATCATTTCCAACCACGGCTGCAAGGTTTACGGTTTTGACCCTACCCCAAAATCGATAAACTACGTGAAGAATAATGAAACTCCTGAATCGTTTTATTTCCATCCCTATGGTATTGGCGAAAGAACAGAAATGGTGACCTTTCACCTGCCAAAAAACAAAGACCATGTTTCAGGGAGTGTTTATGACCATAAATTGGTTGATGAGCACAACTCGGTCGAGGTACTTTTAAAGGAGTTTAACGAAATTGTAAGCGAAATGGGCCATGATCATATCGATGTCCTAAAAATGGATATTGAAGGCTCTGAATACGTTGTGATGGAAGGGATATTGAAGTCTGGCATTCCTATCAAACAGATTTTGGTTGAAACCCACGAACGATTCTTTGAGGACGGTAAGGAAAAAGGGAAGAAATTCTTCAAGCAGCTTCATGACCATGGGTATCGGATCTTTGCGATTTCGGATACCTATCAAGAAATTTCTCTGGTAAAAAGTATTTAATAAGATATAGAAATAAAAAAGCTCGAATCAATGATTCGAGCTTTTTTTATTTTGTTTCCGGAGCTTCTATTTCAGTAATGATATAGACATCTTCGTGATCTTTTTTCATTTTGTATTTTTCGCGGGCAATGCGTTGAATTTCGCTTTGATTATATTGAACATCCTTTATCGCTTGAGAAATATCTTGAATTTCAGTTGTATAATAAGCTTTTTCCTCTTCTAATTTAGTTTTCTCTGTTTGAAAATTATACTGCGTAGTGATATCATAACGGTCAAAAAAGCACATCCATACTAAGAATGCGACTCCAGCGATAAGATATTGATTGCGGATAGTATTGATAAAACGTTCCATAGGATTAACCAAAAGCAATTTAAATTCGGTTAAAGATAACTAATTTAAGGTGAACAATACAAGTTTTGGAAAGCGGTTATTGCAATAATTAAATTAACTGTTGTTGAAAAATAAAAAAGGGAACCGATGGTTCCCTTTTCTTGATTAAAGAATCAATTATTTTTTCGGAGCGTATTTAAAATCTTTTCCGATGAATTTAGCATTTGCGCCTAATTCTTCTTCGATACGTAACAACTGGTTGTATTTAGCAATCCGGTCTGAACGAGAGATTGAACCAGTTTTGATTTGACCACAGTTTAATGCAACAGCTAAGTCAGCGATAGTCGTATCTTCAGTTTCACCTGAACGGTGAGACATTACAGAAGTATAACCATTCGTTTGAGCTAAATGAACAGCATTAATAGTTTCTGTCAAAGAACCGATTTGGTTTACTTTAACAAGGATTGAATTACCGATACCTTTGTCAATACCTTCTTGAAGACGTTTAGTATTTGTAACGAATAAATCGTCACCAACTAATTGTACACGGTCACCGATTTTTTCAGTTAATAATTTCCAACCTTTCCAGTCATCTTCTGCCATACCATCTTCGATAGAAATAATTGGATATTTAGCAGTTAATTCAGCAAGGTAATCAACTTGTTGTTCGATTGTACGAACAGCACCACCTTTACCTTCGAATTTAGCGTAATCGTATTTACCTTTCACGAAGAATTCAGTAGAAGCACAGTCTAAAGCAAGGCAAATATCTTTACCCGGTTTGTAACCAGCTTTTTTGATTGCTTCTAAAATTGTTTCGATTGCATCTTCAGTCCCGTCAAAAGTTGGAGCGAATCCACCTTCGTCACCTACTGCAGTAGAAAGGTTACGGTCATGAAGGATTTTTTTAAGGCTATGGAAAACCTCAGCACCCCAACGTAAAGCTTCAGAGAAAGATTCTGCGCCTACAGGCATGATCATGAATTCTTGGAAAGCGATAGGCGCATCAGAGTGAGCACCACCGTTAACAATATTCATCATTGGCAATGGAAGTGTATTTGCATTTACACCACCGATATAACGATATAAAGGCTGACGACTTTCTTGAGCTGCTGCTTTAGCTACTGCCAAAGAAACACCAAGGATTGCGTTAGCACCTAATTTTCCTTTATTTTCAGAACCATCTAAATCGATCATTAATTTATCGATTGCATTTTGTTCAAACACGTCAACACCTTCTAAAGCTTTTGCAATTTTAGTATTTACGTTTTCAACAGCTTTTAAAACACCTTTACCAAGGTATTTTTTCTTATCACCGTCGCGTAATTCTACCGCTTCGTGTGCACCTGTAGAAGCACCAGAAGGAACTGCAGCACGGCCAACAAAACCATTTTGCGTTGTTACATCAACTTCTATTGTAGGATTTCCGCGCGAATCTAAAATCTGGCGCGCATGTACGTCAATTATCAAGCTCATTTTATGTGTGGTTTATTTAAATATCTTACTTAGTGTATTTAAGACACTAATATAAATAATAATTCTTACTATATCAAAAATATGAAAAAATCTAAGTCATTAGCCTTACTTCTTATAAAAATTATATAAATGGGGCAGAGATAGTCATTTTTTATCAAGGAAAGCATAAAAAAAGGTTGCAACGTTTCCGATGCAACCTTTTTTTATGCTAAGTGATATATTGCTTATGATTTAACCATTGCAATAAAATCATCAAATAAGTATCTAGAATCGTGTGGACCTGGCGAAGATTCAGGGTGATATTGTACCGAGAATGCGTTCTTACCTTTCACACGGATACCTTCGATAGAATTATCGTTCAGGTTGATATGTGTGATTTCAACTTTATCCGAATTTTGGATATCTTCAGCTACCACGCCAAAGCCATGGTTTTGAGAAGTGATTTCACATTTATTAGCGATGATATTTTTCACTGGGTGATTGATACCACGGTGACCATTATGCATCTTCTGCGTTCTGATATCATTTGCCAATGCTAAGATTTGGTGACCAAGACAAATCCCGAACATTGGTTTATCAGCAGCTAAAATTTCTTTTACCGTATCGATAGCGTATTGCATTGCTGCTGGATCACCAGGACCATTGGAAATAAAGTATCCATCAGGGTTCCATTGTTCCATTTCGGCAAACGTAGTTTTTGCAGGGAATACCTTAGCATACACTTGACGTGAATCGAAGTTTCTTAGGATGTTCTTTTTGATTCCTAAATCCAATACCGCGATACGAGTAGGAGCGCCTTCTTCACCATAGAAGTAAGGTTCAGTTGTAGATACTTTAGAAGAAAGTTCTAATCCATCCATCGAAGGAACTCTAGCAAGTTCTGCTTTCAAGGAATCCACATCTAAGTTCTCAGAAGAAATGATTGCATTCATTGCTCCTTTGCTACGGATATGACGAACTAAAGAACGTGTATCAATATCAGAAATACCCACTAAATTTTCTTCTTCGAAGTAATTTTGGATAGACTGATCGGCCATTTTACGGCTGTAGTTAATGTTGTAGTTTTTACAAACTAAACCTGCAATCT
>JBEBTR010000049.1:0-21330 GCA_040393725.1 Sphingobacterium endophyticum
GCAGCAGGTTCTTTCGGTAGCTTTTGATCGTTTCCGGGCTCAGAAAGATACGTTCAGCTATTTCTAGATTGGTCAGCCCTTCGGCCACTAATTTCAGCATTTCCCGCTCCCGCTGGCTTAGCCAGAGTTGGGTCTCTTTTGGCCGTTTCATCAGTACATCTATTTCGTGGCAGAGAAATGTTTCTCCATTGGCAACTGCCTGTATGCCTGCCAGTACTTCTTCGGTCATGGCGTTTTTGATCAGGTATCCAGAGGCTCCGCTTTCCAGCATCTGCCGGACCACGCTATATTCATTGTGCGTAGTCAGAGCCAGAACCTTGAGTTCGGGAAAACGCTCTTTGAGTTCCCTGCAGAAGTCCACTCCATTGATATCCGGTAAACCCACATCAAGGAGCACCACATCGGGTTTCCAAAAACCGATGGAATTACGGCATTCGGCGGCACTATGTGCCACACCGACAACTCTTCCTACACCGGATTCCTCAATTAGACTTTTAAGTCCATCAGTCAAGATTTTATGGTCGTCTACAATGGCTACGTTAATCATGTTTTTCATTGTTTATCAATTCCAGTTCTACATGCACTTCTGTACCTTCTTCGGAAGAAAATATATCTAATTTACCCTGAAATGCATCTACCCGCTGTCTGAGGTTCCGCAAGCCCATCCCTTCGGAAACGGTATGCTGATCGAAACCCTTACCGTCGTCCTGTACAGTGAAAGATATGCGGTCGGTTTCCTGCAGCAGCTGTACGTTGATATGTTCCGCCTCAGCATGTTTCAGCGCATTGTTGACAAGTTCATGGATACAGCGATACACCATAGTTTCCAGCTTAACGGACAGGCGCGATTCATCTCCGAAATAGTGGAAATCCGCTATCGGGATGGCCGCACAAAAATCAGACAGTGAGACTTTCAATCCGTATCGCAGCAAGGATTCCGGCATCATGTGGTGTGCCACGCGTCGGAGTTCCTGTATGGAATCATCGAGCATACCTAGGGCGGTTTGAAAACGGGATACATCCACCGTTTCAAGCAAGGCATCACCTTTTACCTGCGGTAGGTTCATCTTTACTGCAGAGAGCATACCCCCCAAACCGTCGTGCAGATCCTTGGCCAGCCGAGTACGTTCTGCTGCTTCGCCATCCAAAGTAGCCTGTACGGCGACCAGTTGTTTTTCCTGTTCCAACCGTTGGGCTTCTTCTTCGGCGAGTTTTCGCTTGCTTACAGCAAGGCGGTAGCGGATATAAGCGAAGGCGAGAGCGATGAGCAGAATGAGTGTTGCTGCAATTCCCAGCCAGATGTACAACTGACGTTGTTTTTCCAATGCCTCTATTTTTAGCTCTTTCTTTTCAGTCTCGTATTTCACTTGAAGTTCGGATAGAGAGTTTTGGTAAGAATTATTTGCGTATCGATCTAAAACCTGCCGATAGCTCGTTAAATATTGTTCGGTAAGTTCGGGATGACCCAAATACGCATTCGCTACGACAAGATTTGCATAGGCATTCATTGCGACATTCGAATCTGTCGAATCTGCATTAAGACTTTCCATCGCATTTCTCATAGAATGCTCATAATTTTTTAAATAGAGATAAGTATTCGAAAGATCTATCAATGCATGCGAAATCAGATCAGGAAATCCAAGTGTACGCGTTTTCTGTAGCGCTTCTTTGGCCAAAGGAAGAGCTGCAGAAGGTTCGCCATAGTAATAGTATATTCTTGAAATCATCTGTAAAGCCGAAGCCTCAGTGAAGCTATTTCTTATCGATCTACTGATACTTAGTGCTTTCTGAGCGTAACCGAGGGCATCTTCCTTTCCTTTGTTCTGTTGTAGTGAAATGTCACTTAATGAAATGTAGATATTGGCCAGCGATGATTGATTGTTTTCCATTATCGCCAATTTCTCCGCTCTATTAAAGTATACTAGTGCTGGGTCATAGTTTTTCAAGATCTGATAGATCCCCCCTATATTGGAATAAACAATACAAAGCTCTTTTTTATCTGCTTGGGACTCCAATATTTTTGCGGCTTCCAGGTAGCTTTCGAGTGATTTATCATAGAGACTCTGCTCTTGATATATGGCACCGTAAGTCACTGATATAATGGCTTCAAACCGGTGGTCTTCCAGTTTCCGGGCCATTGCCAGGCCCTTGTCTAAATATAGGGTTGCCGTATCATATTGCGCTGCCCTAAAATAACTTCCCCCTATATTCGTCTGCAATTTGAGGATATTCTTTTCGTCGTTATTTTTCTCGGCCAACGCCAATCCCAACTTGCCATATGTTATCGATTTTCTAAAATCCAGATCCCGATAAGCAATGGAAAGTAAATTGTATATTTTAATCCTTTCTGTTTCGTTATGACTGTTTTTTCGGAGTTCTCTTTCTAAGGAGTCAGTAGATTGGCTGTAGCTAAAAATAGGGATACATACCAATGTCCAGATCAAGAGCAAACCAATTGACCGGCCTATGAATGCAGTAATATCTTCTTTTACCATATCTTTTGATTATTAGGTTTGTCCATGTCAAATTTAGTGATAACCCTTGCTGAATAAAAACCCCCTTTGGGGGGTATTGAGGAAAGTTTTTCACCAATACCTTTGTTTTCATCTAACGAAGGAAAGCGACCGATGTGTTCTGCCGACCGTCAACCGGTTAAAATTATAAACTATAAAAATAAACAAAAATGAAAGCAAAAATCAGAAAAATAGGCATCATGTTCTTGGGAGCACTGGCATTGGTAAGCTGTACCAAAAACGACGACATTAAAGCAGCGGAGGCCGAGAAAGGCTACGCCACAGGAAAGGTTACCGATACTAAGGGCAATCCTATTGCCGGAGCAAAGATACTCCTGGACAATACCGTACTCTATGCTTCCTACATTCATGGCAGCAGCAAAGAGGACGGAACCTACAAAGTAAAGTTGGCACCCGGATCATGGCGGGCATTTGCCTATGTGGAGACAACGTACAATGGACGGAAATATAAAATGGAACTTTTCCCAGATGGAACGGACGCCTTTTCCGAAGAGGGTGCGGTGCGTAATTTTATATGGAAGCTGGAAGACCGGATGCCATGGGACGCAGAAAATTATTACGGAGGCTTCGTGATGTTGAGGTCGGGTGATAGTTTTTACGAAGATGAGAAAGACATCGAATTGGTATTCACACCTGTCGGACCGCTCATTGACGGTTCTGTGGGACGTACATTGACGATCCGGTATGGTGAGGCCAAGTGGCAGAACCGTTATGAATTAGAGGACATTCCAATTGGACGGTATAAGGTGAAGGCATCATTGAAAAAGAACGGCACAATCCAGCCATTGAAGGTCGAAGACTGGGATAAACAGGATGGCATGAAGTCCGAGATCCTACTGGATTTCCTGCCCGACCCACCGTCTAGAGGTCACAATTCGGCATCTATAGCAATCGGGTATTAAAAATCTATGAACAATTAAAAAAATAAGAAAATGAAAACAATGAACAATAAAACAATATTGCTGCTTTTCATTGCAGTAGCCTTGGCTTCCTGTTCAAAAGAAGATGACTGCGATCCGGAAGATGAGAACAGTCCCTGCTATGTCGGATTTGCGTCTGGGGATAGGCTATTTCTAGTTGAAGAAAAGAACAATGGTAAGACGGAAATGAGGTTTGAATACAATGATCAAAATCAGGTGATCGTGCGACATGTACACGGTATAGACGGAAGCATAGCAAGGGAAGACTTTACATACATCGAAAGTAAACTCAGCAAAGTGGAGCACAGCTCCGACAACCAACTTGTTATGATCGAGGAATACTTTTATAAAAATAATAGCGATAAGCCAAGTACAGGTCTCCAAAAAACGAATAAAGGAGAGATTCTATCTAATATTATCTATACCTATTCGGGAAATAATGTGGCCGAGACCTTTTACAATAAAGAAGGCAAACAAGTTGGCCTCAATACGAGTATATTCGATGATAAAGGCAAGAATATTGTAAAAGTAATATCAACACAGCAAAATATAATGCTGTTTACACTTGAATATGCTGATTACGACGCTAAACCATGTAGGTACACAAATTATCCTTGGGCGTGGAGAGTCGGTTCGGTAAATAACGCACAATCCTATACACTGACTTCGCATGGATTAGACGGTACGGTTTCTACTAAGAATGACAGGTGGAAATATACATATAACGCTGCCGGCTATCCCACTAAGGCAGAAGTCTATGACAAAGTCTCCAATAAATTAGTAGAAACCAGAGAATTTATCTATAAAAAAGCAAATTAAAAATGACAACATTAACCTTTATGCGAGCGCTGGTTATTCACCGATAATATCGTTGCTTAAGCTGAGTGGGGTTACGGGGTATCTGTACTGGATGTGGGGTTGCTTATAAATTCTAAAGAAACAAGAGTACATCCTGCCCCTTTTCAAAAAGCCAAACCCTCTGACAACTTTCAGGGGGTTTTACGTTAGTTAAACTTCAAGGCTTTATTACTTCTGGATTATTTAGCGATCGATCTAGCTCACGATTTCATCAAGAGAAACTTCTAAAATAAACCGAATTTCCTTCCATCCAAAATTATGGAGATAGTTTTGACATTAAATTTGAATTGGTTGATATGAACATTTTCTAACAGCTTAAAATCAAAGGAAAATGAAAAGAAATCAAAAATAAAAATTGTTTTTATGCCAGGTAGGGAAACCCCTATCGCTTATTAAAAGCCTCTACCATTCTATATAATTCAAGGACTCCATTTTCCTCGCTATTCTCAATACGTTCAATTCGTCCTCTTAGATCATAATCTATCCGGGTGTTCCCGATTTGGATAACCCTACCACGAAGATCATAATCGATACGCTTATCTCCTATTCTTTCAACTCGGCCGCGAAGATCATATTCGATACGCTGATCGCCTATCCGCTCTACACGTCCTCGAAGATCGTATTCAATGTCCTGATTACCTATACTTTCTACACGTCCACGAAGATCATATTCAATATCCTGATTACCTATTCTTTCCACACGTCCTCGTAGATCATATTCGATATCCTGATCGCCAACCTTAGAAATCCTATTTCTGAGATCGTATTCAATTCTTTGATCACCCAGCTGAGAAATCCTTCCTCGAAGGTCATAATCTATCCTATGTTCACCGATCTGGCTCACTCGATCTCTTAAATCGTACATGATTCTTTGGTCACCAATCTGTGATAAGCGACCTCGAAGATCATAATCTAACCGGTCATCCCCAATTCGACTAATTCGTCCAGATAGATCATACTCTACGTGCTTATTACCAGGTATACCAGCTTGTCCCGCATATAATGGAAGTGCATTCACTAGATTTCCTTTTCCATCCAGCAAAATTTTTGAGTTTCCTTTCTGAAGGGCAATGACATTATTATTAATGACATCGATAAGTTCTAAAGAGATCTTTTGCGCATGCAAGTAGGTCGAAAAAATGAAGAGAAGGAATGTAAAAATGAGAGATTTCATATGCCGAAATAAGGTTAACAATTATCAATTTGACAATTGAAAACCGCCAACGTTTAATGCTGGAGTTTCGAATATTGAAATTTATTTTCGGATGAGCTTGAATTATTTGCTCGAAGAAAATTCAATTTGATAATTTTTAGTTTTAACACAATCTCGCAATTTAAACCATTTAAGTTTATTTTTAATTTTCAACAAACAGTTTTTCTTGAACAAAATTTTATAATTTGTTAATATTATTATTGATCAATTAACTTAAGTAAAGCATTAGCTTTGTCGCGCTAATATCGAATAAAAATCATGATGATAAATCAAGGGGGTAAATCTATTGAATTTAATGAGTTGGAAGCGATTCAAGGTATGGTTAATGGTGATATATCCTCTTTTAATATTTTATACAACCATTATAATAGAACGGTACATGCAAACATATTGAAGTTAATAAAATGTCCACATTCATCAGCAGAAATCCTTCAAGATGTATTTGTTGCACTTTGGCAAAACAGGCACAAGATCAGTACGGAAAAGTCGGTTGGAGGATGGTTATTTGTTGTAAGCTATAACAAATCCTTAAATACCCTAAAAAACAATCTAAAAGGCTCCATTTCCTATTTGGAGGAGTTAAATAAAGAATTTGTAGATGAAACTGAAACGACAGACTTTGAAGTTCAATACCAGGTGCAGCTTAAGGTTTTGGACGAAGCTGTTAATTATTTGCCAGCTCGTAAAAAAGAAGTCTTTAAACTTTGCCGTTTTGAAGGCCGTTCTAAAGAAGAAGTTGCTTTGGCAATGGGTATAAGCTTACAATCTGTAAATGACTATTTGAAGCAGGCAAACCAAGCTATTCGAAAATATATTCTAAACCGTTACCCAGAACAAATTGCAAAATATGTTCTCATCATCCTATCATGTGCGTTCTTGAAGTAATAATTAAGTTTAAAATAAATTAATAATTTCTTAACACCTTATTCCATCCCCTTTTTCCTTCTTCACTGTATTTATAATTGATGAAGGAGGAAATAAAACAAAAGATTGAACTTTTCTGGAAAGGAAAACTCACCGTTGCGGAGCAAAAAGAGTTATTGTCAAAACTTCAGAATGACCATGAACTTTTATTCTACGATCTGAAAAAAGAATTCGATGCGAGAATTGAAAATTCTGAACACAATTTCTCGGAAGAATTCTATCAGGGTATTCTTCAGAATGTTTTCGAGAAAACTCTAATACAAGAAAAACCTGGAAAAATAAGAAAGCTTGTTTCTAATAGATGGGCCGTTGCAGCAAGTATTTTTATAATCTGTGCTATCAGCAGCTTTGTTATTCTTCAACAGATAAATTACAGAAATTCCAGCAATACAGTTTTAGCTCAGAATGATAGTACGATCCTAATAAATAATAAGGATATTATTCAGATCGCTACCCTACCCGACCAATCCGAAGTCGAAATCTCCCCAAACAGCCAGATTGCTTTCGGTCCACAATTTGGAAAATCCGATCGTAACATCGAGATGCATGGTTTGGTTAAATTCAGGGTCGCCCATGACCAGAAGCTTCCTTTTGTAGTCATTTCACAAGGATATTCTACCACTGCGTTGGGTACAACATTTATTGTTGAATCCTATCCAAATAAAAAAATCTCAATTAATCTTTTGGAGGGGAAAGTTATGGTCAACGCAAAGGATCTAAAAACCCCAATGACCAAGCCTATCTATCTGCTTGCTGGCGAAAAAGTCGAAATTGAAAATGATAAGATAAAATTAATTCCTGTCAAAAAACAGCTGGAAAAAGAAAGAGCTATTCTTAAACCAAAGGACTTAACCCCTCGCACAGAGGAAGATAAAATAACATTTACTGATTTGAAATTGAAGGATGTCTTCTCTAGACTAGAACAGTTAAAGGGAGTTAAAATAGAACTTACAGAAGAAAATAATAATGGAAGAACATTTACAGGCGAATTTTCAAAGATGGAATCAATCGATGAAATATTGAATATTATTTGCCAAATGAATGAATTATCATTTCAACATATAGATGGGAAAATCATTATTCAGAATCAAAAAACAGGACAAAATAACAATTAACTAATCACAAATTATTAACGCAAAATGAAGAGTATCATGAAAATGCTACGGTTGCTTTTAACGGGTATGGCAATTTTTGTTGTATCGACAGTTGTAGCTCAAACTGCAAGTAACCTCAAAGGCACGGTGGTCGGAACGGAAGGAAAGGCCCTCCCAGGAGCAACGGTTGAATTAATAAATTCTACAGGGGAAATTATAGCTCAAACTTCTTCAAATTCAAATGGAATATTTGAATTGTCAAAGCTTCAGAATTCATCAAGTTATAAACTTAGAGTAAAAATGTTGGGTTATAACAATTATGAAACTGACATCAAAACATCAAGCCAACCTGAAACCAAATCAATGCTGGTCAGATTGGAAGAGCAAACTTCTGATTTGGACGAGGTGGTAGTCATCGGCTATGGACAACAGAAAAAAGGTGATTTAACAACGGCTGTATCAAGTTTAAATAATGTTGACGAGCAGGTGGCTAGGCCATTAACGAATGTTTCTGAAATGCTGCAAGGTAATGTTGCTGGTATTACAGTGATGTCATCAGGAGGTGATCCTTCCAAAATGCCGAGTGTGATGATCAGGGGAATGGGAACCTTGAACGCGGAATCTCCTTTATACGTAGTTGATGGAATGCCCTATTATGGTGGTCCTATAAATCCAAATGATATAGAAAGCGTAAGCATCCTTAAAGATGCGGCATCAGCAGCAATTTATGGAGCTCAAGCAGCTTCAGGGGTTATTGTAATTACAACAAAAAGCGGTAAATCAGGCGCACCACGCGTTCAGGCAGATGTATATCGTGGATGGCAGACGGCAAGCAATCTGCCAACTGCTTTAAATGCAGTGCAATATTCAAATGTATATAATACTGCCGCTAAAAATGATGGCATTGCAGGTAAACCAGGACACGACGCCGCATTGAATCCTTGGGGACAAGAAACTCGTACCAACTGGATTGACGAAATATTTCAAACAGGAAATATACTGAATAGCAATGTTCAGGTTTCTGGTGGATCTGAAAAATCAAAATATAGTTCTTCATTCGGATACCATGATAAAGAAGGATTGCTGTTAAATACTGGATATAAAAGGTTTAGCTACAGACTTAAATCAGAGTTTGAATTTTTTGATAGACTGACAGTAGGTCAAAACTTTTATTTAAACCATCTCACCGCTCTAGGTACAAATACAGAGAGCTCTTATAGTGGTTCAATCATCAATGCAATTTATATGAACCCTGCTGCTCCGGTATATGATGAAAATGGATTGTTTCATGGAACAGTGCCATTCAATCTTTCAGGATTTTCAGGGACCTATGGTGATACCTACAATCCAGTTGCTTTATTGTTAAGGCCTAGAGTGCACAATCCTCAGTTGAATATCAATGGTAATGCCTTTATCAAAGTGGACATCCTTGACGGTCTTTCCTTTAAGTCAAACTTCGGAGTTAATTTAGATAGAGATTCTTACAAACGATTCGATCCTAAAATCCCTGAAATTGGACGCGCAAATGGGAATAACTATCTGACACATTCTGAAGCTAATGAAAACCGCTGGATTTGGGATCAACAATTGAATTACACCAAACAATTTGGAGCTCATAATCTGGATTTAGTAGCAGTATATTCTGCACAGCATACCAGATATGATTATTATTATGTACAAGGAATGGGCTTTGAAAGAGAAGATGAGTGGTATCAATATATTGGAAATGCTTCTTCAATTCCAAAATTGCCTACAAGCAGTGTGTATGAAGATGCCTTAACATCCGCTATTGGTCGAGCAAACTATAATTATGATAATCGATATTTCCTTTCTGCAAGTATTCGTCAGGATAGAACTTCTCGTTTATCGGAGAACAATCGTTCTGATGTTTTTCCTTCAGTTTCTGCAGCATGGAAAATATCATCTGAGCCATTCTTTAATGTCAGTCTTGTAAATGACCTGAAGATTCGTGCTTCCTGGGGACAGATTGGAAATATACAGTCCGTTGATGCATACGCCTTTAATCTTCCATTAAATACAGGGATGGTTACTCCATTAGGCAGCGAAGGTGCCTTGGTAAGGCATTTTGCATTGACTACACAACCTAACCCTAACCTTATCTGGGAAAGGTCAGAATCTTTTGATGTCGGTTTGGACATGACAATTGCCAATAAACTTACATTAACAGCTGATTTCTACCGGAAGAAAACCTTAGGGATGATCTTGGCAAATCAACCAGACCCGCATATTGGTATGACTGCTGTTGCACCTTCAAACGTAGGTGATGTATTGAATCAAGGTTTTGAAGCAACGTTGAAATACCAAGATCAAGTAGGCGATGTCAATTTCAACGTGCAAGGTAACCTTGGCATCAATGATAATAAAGTGCTAAATATTGATGGTTATTATAACTCATCGATATTGCATGGTGATCATGTCAGGGGAACATTATTACCTTATCGTTCAACAAAAGGTCAACCTTTATATTCTTATAATTTAATTAAATCAGCAGGTATTTTTCAATCTCAAGAAGAAATTAATGCTCATGCTGTCAATGGAGAATTGATACAGAAAAATGCAAAACCTGGAGATCTTAAATTTATAGATTTGAATGGTGACGGAAAAATAAACGACGATGACCGTCAGTATATGGGTAGTGCAGTTCCTAAGTTCACATATGGATTTTCATTGAACATGAATTACAAAAAATTTGATCTGAATGTGCTAACATACGGAGTTTCGGGATCAAAAATTTTCAATGGATATAAATTCTCAGCTTATAACGCAGGTCTTCAAGGATATAATTTAGACAGTCGTGTATTGAATGCTTGGTCTGAAGAAAACAGGAATACAGATATTCCAAGGTTATCAAATCAAGACCCTAATGGCAATTTTGGAACTATCTCTGATTGGTATTTAGAAAATGGAGATTTCTTTAGGATAAAAAACATAACCTTAGGGTATTCACTTCCAAATTTCGTAGGTAATCTATCGTCACGTATCTATTTATCAGCAGAGAACCTGTTCACAGCAACTAAATATTCGGGTATTGATCCTGAGGTAGGAAGAATAGGCTTGGACGTTGCAAATTACCCAGTTGCCAAAACGTATTCCATTGGTATAAATGTCAATTTCTAATCAAGTATCAATCATGAAAAATCAATTCATAAAAAAATATATCTATGTTCCAGCGGCCATCCTTGGTCTAGCAGTAGGAATAGAATCATGTAGTAAGAGTTTTACCGACCTGACTCCACAAGGTTCAACAACGGTTGCCAATTATTGGAAAACAGAATCCGATGCCATCTTTGCATCAAATGGCCTATATGAACATTTTAACGATGACAACATGTTCGGTAGAGGTTTGTTTTGGTTTGTCAATGCATCTGATGATATGGTCACCGGTAGAACTGATGCGAATTCTGCAGCTGTTAGGAATTTTACAGCAACCGGAAACGAAAGCCGTATCAACAGCATGTACAAAAAATTTTATGCTATAATCCAAAGAGCAAACAGCATTATTGCTAATGTCCCTGGAATGCAAATCGCTGATGATGTGAAAAAGCAAGTGCTCGGTGAGGCTTATTTTATGCGCGCTTATTCATATTTCTATCTCTCTCAATATTATGGAGATCAGCGAGCGGGAGTTCCGATCGTGACTGAACAAAATATGAATGAAAGTAAATTCAAACGCCCTGCAAATGTTCAAGAAAATTTCAAACAGATCGAAGCGGATTTGTTGAAAGCTGCTGAGATGCTACCATTAATGACTACTTATAGTGCAACTGACCTGGGGCGTGCGAACAAAGACGCCGCATTTGCTTATCTGGCAAAAACAAACGTACAATGGGCCCGTTATGATAAAACTAAATGGGAACAGGTAGTTAAATATTGTGATATGGTAACGAATTCTGGATCTAACAGGAAGCTATTAAATACTGGAAAACCTGAAACAGATTTTGCTAGTGTGTTTTATGTTGAGAATAATTATTCATCGGAATATATATTTTCAGTGGTCAGCAATAAGGTTTATGGCAGTATTTTACCATCTGTGCTTTTTGAAAATACAGGTTATGGATTATATAATGGATGGGGATATTTCCACCCGACCTTAGAATTGTACAATTCATTTGAAGCCGGAGATCAGCGTAAAAAGGCAACTATTCTTGAGTTTGGTGACACTTATACCCTATTTGGGCAAGAAAGAAAATATTACTCATCGAATTCCCAGACTGGCTTCCAATTCAAAAAGTATATGCAGCCATTTAGATTTCCAAAAGATCAGCATTTGAACCCAAATGGTGATTATCCAACTTCCGATTTAAATATTCCATTAGTGCGATATGCAGATATTCTGCTTATGAAATCAGAAGCGCTAATCATGCAAGGAAAAAATGGTGATGCAGACCTTAATAAAGTTAGAAACCGAGCAGGATTAAAAAGTCTTACTGCTGCTACCTTGGCAGATTTGAAAAAAGAACGTAGGTCAGAATTTGCTGCAGAATATACAGACAGACATAGTGATTTAGTTAGATGGGGAGATGCAAAATCTGTTTATTCCAAACCGGCAACGGGAAGACAGCATGCAGACAAAACAAATCCTAACTCAACTTTTACGGTTATTCAAGTTTGGCCTGGCAGAGTGTTCAATCCATCCGTTCATCATGTGTGGCCAATCCCGCCGCAGGATATTACCAATTCTGGTATTTCACAAAATGAAGGTTGGTAATCGAAGATAAATATTAAAGAAAAGGTTAAGAGAAATTCTTAACCTTTTCTTTAACCTCAGACTGTTGATCTGAGGTTATTCAAAGAAAGATTCATCCTTGATAGTTTATCATTATTTCAAACGGAAATATTTCCAGATTAGCCTATCGTTCTAAAAGTTTTATATAGCTTAATATTATACCACTGTGTTCTGCCTCGTGAATATTTGCCGCTTGAAGTGCCTGTAAATGGTTGTTTATTTGGAGGCCATTGGGTAAACTAAAAGATGTATAATCATTAAATATTTTTGATTCCAGATCTGTGTAAAGTTTCTCGACTGTATGGAGTAATAAATATTTTATCTCATCGACATCAGGTTCAGCTTTCCATAAATGAGGGTTAGTGCCAATTTTGAAAGATTCCATAAATTCAATTGAAATATGCATTGGTAGACCACTGCGCATATACATATGCCTTTGTTGAGATGTGATACAATGTCCAATCTGCCAAATAATATTATTGTTGAAGTTTTTTGGAATTTCAAATAATAAATCACGGTCAAGAGTTTCAATTATCCTTAATAATCTTGTTCGGCTAGCTTTTAAAATTTCAAGTTCGAAAAGATATGAGGTCATATTATTAATAGGTTTTTATATTGATGCAAGAATATTTGAATGTCTTCTTTATTTATTCAATTCAAATAATCTAATAACCGCCCAATTTAATTGGTTTTGTTTACAATAATATTCTTTCTTCTGGATTTATACAAAAGTCGCTTCTCTTGTTAATTTGCTTTTATCTAAGTCAAATTCATTACTGAACCAGTCAATTAATATTTGTTCAATTTCGTTTTTATTAAATGTATTTGGGTTTCGCCTTGATTTTAAATAGTTTTCTCTCTTCATTTTTTCGACAACTTGTCCAACAGTTTGTAAGTCAAGTTCATTTCCAATTTTACCTGCTAACCAAAAACCTGCGATTGATAACAGAAGTCCAAAAAGTCCAATTTGCCAATGAAAGAAAATTCCAATGAGGGATGCAAATAGAAGAATAGTAAGTGTGATTGTAATCCAATGAGGTGGTCTTAAGATATTTAGCTCAAAACCTAATGTTTCTTCTAATTTCTTAGTCGCTAAATGCCTGCTTTTTCTCGGTAAAAGGTCAGCGAGGGGAAAGTTTGTCGAGATAGTTTTCTTGTCGATTTGTAGTGTTGATGAAATTGCGTCACGAAGTTTGTAAAATGCCTGTTGACTTGTACAGTCATCTGAATTATAGAGTTGGATTTTATTTATAATTTGGTCACAGAGTTCGCCAAAAGTTGAAATATGCATAAGCTCTTTGTCTTCAAACTTAATTTTAAATGACCTCTCAACTTTAACAAGTAAATCGCTAATGTCTTCTGGGTCGATATCTTTAAGTTCGTAGTCAGTCATATCATTAACTGTTTTTTTTTTTTGATAGAAAACAACGTGGCATCTTTAAAAAACTACTTTAAGATACAAATAAAGGTAAAAAGAATTAAATCCTTATTTCGATTATTAAAATCAGAGTTCAAGACTTAACCTTGTTGAAAGATAAGTATAAAATTGACCAGGTATAACTTATTATCATGAAACAGGAGTTACTCCATAACTTTCTTCCATAGAGATATAAAGGAACCTCCTTCTAAACTTTGATCAGCTGCCCAAAACACGGTCTGTCTATCGTCATATTTCGGTCTGTTTTGAGCTCGGTATGTGGGTAAATAATAATCTAGAAAACCTGAATAACCAGGAATCTTTTCTATCTGTATCTTGGAAGTCCCTATATCTATATTCCAAGAATCGACTCCAAAAGTTTAAAACATAATCGCTGGATTAACTTCTTGCCATAAGATAAGTAGTCTTAAGATATTGAGAGGTTATATTTGTATATAAAACGTGAATGGTTACGGATATAATTTATCTAAAAACAAAGACTATATGAATCAGAAATTCGAAGCAGGAATTAATATTGCTATCAAAATACCTAAAGGTAAATACGAAAAAACAATTTCTTTCTACAGGGATATACTTAAACTTGAAGTTATGGAAAAGCCCATAGACAATCCTACTGTCTCCAGAACACACGAAGTAAAATTCGGAAATAATATAATTTGGCTGGACTGTGTGGATAACTATACTCATTCAGAAACTTGGTTACAACTCACCGTTCCAAATGTGCCTGAAGCGACAGATTATTTACTGTCTAAGGGTGTCGAAACATGCGATGAATTGGAAGAGTTGCCGGAAAATATGCATTGGATTCAGGACCCCGCAGGTACAGTTTTCAACTTACAACGAAGAAAAGAAGAATAAAATCTTTATTTCTTTTATTAAAATCAGAGTATAGGGCTTAACCTTCTTGTAAGATAGGTATAAAGTTGACCAGGTGTAATTTATATTCATGAAACAATAGTTACTCCATAACTTTCTTCCATAGAGATATAAAGGAGCCTCCTTCTGAAATCATATTCATATGGATATAATAAGAATTCGAAATACTATTGTTAAAAAATTTGAAGTTATTTTTTATTCCACCTTCTAAACTTTGATCGGCTGCCCAAAACAAGGTCTGTCTATCGTCATATTTAGGTCTGTTTTGAGCTCCGTATGTGGGTAAATAATAATCTAGAAAACTTGAATAACCAGAAACCTTTTCTATCCGAATCTTGGAAGTCCCTATGTCTTTATTCCGAGAATCGACTCCAGAAGTGTAAAACATAATCGCTCCTCCGCCCATTTTATTGTGAATATATTTTTCGTAGATCCTTATATATTCTATTTCTGAAACGTGCATAGGAAGCTCGCCGCCCTGATAGTTGTGACGATTGTTCACGAGAAATTCTGCTTGTATGCTCCGGAGTTTTGGATATTTGTGATAGAGATGGTCCTTAAGTTCCTTCAAGGTTGTTATCCAAGAGGGAAGATCATAATTCAACAAATCGATTTCGATAAATGAATCGTGATTGAGAAACCATCCTTCTGAATATTTTTTTCTCAACATTAGTTTACGCGCATCAATCCTATTCGTAATCTGTACTTCTTTTAACTCTGAATTGCCAAATTCATGTTGATAATAATCTGGATTGTACCGTCCCTTATATTTTTGGGATATATCTTGACCTAATAAATAAGACGAAATTTTAAGTTTGTGAAGTTTTGGTAAGTTGGAAAATTTTAGTTTTACATCATAATCTATCAGTTTTAATCTATCATCAATCTGTACAAATCTAGTTTCTAAGGTGTCATAGTATGTGAGTTTTGGTAGGTTTAAATTGCCTTCCGAATCAAAATCAATTTCGCGATAGGAATAATTTGGTTCTGTCAATAGCCGATAGCCAAAAGACATTAATCGCATTTCCTCCTTTTTACCCTTCAGCTTTATTTCCCTTTTTTTCTTTATTTCCCTGAATTTTTCCCACTTCTTGCCCTTCATTTCAATGACGCCCCTAAGGGCGAAAACAGAATCAATTATTTCTTTTGGTTCTTGATAATCTAAATTATCATCAATATATGTGTATTTAAAATTTCTTGTATTGAAGCTTTTAAATCCTTCCGACTCATATGACAGGTTAATCGGTGCTGGCAAGTTCCCATCATAAACAGTTATAGAACCATTCCAAAATGATCGGCTCTCAAAAGAAAGGTTAAATGCATTCGATTCAAATTTCTTGAATTGTATGCTATCCGAAACCAAAACAGGATTTAGGTCTGTTGTTTGGTTAACCTTTAAATACGCTAACCTATTACCATTATCAAAAACTGAGAAATAACCATAGAACCTTCCCTTCAAAAGATTATCGATCTGCAAAGAGTCGCTACCACTTTTCTCAAAAGATAGCATTGTGTCAAGCATCCTATATTCTTCAATTTTAAATTCTAGCTTTAAATCACGGGATCCAATTTGATTATCTAAAAACAGATAAGTTCCTCCCTCCCTGTCCTTCAAGCTTAGCCTTACCAAATTCTCAGAAACTGGTATGGTATCAATGTACTTCTCGCTTTCATATTCCCAATGCAGGAATAACTTTTCTTTGGGGGCAAATATTTCAACATCTGATCTTCCCAAACTATCCGTTGTAATCGATCGGATAATATTTCCCGTCTCATCTTTTATGTAAGCATTAATACATTCTCTCAGGTTCCATTCAAACTTGATTTTATTATAAGAATTTTTCAATATCCCTGCACCTTCAACATAACACCTGACCTGAGGTCTCTTAGTACTTGAGATCTGATTATTCTGAAAAACACCGATCTTAAACTCCATAGGATCATTAACCTCACTGTTAATGACATTTCTTTTAGTAAAAAGGTTAAAATAGAGTTCATTTTCCTTAAAATCTCTTGGAATAATAAATTGACCAAAAGAAATCCCTTTGTGAATAGGACGCAATTGATCCTCAATTATATTCTCATTCGCGGTTCCTATGTTCAACGACATGTTTTTTACTGCAGTATCCAATCTATCGTCATGAATGAAGTATGATTTATACCAGATTGTATCTCCCGGGAAATATGCTGGTCTGTCAGTATGGAAATGAACAATCTCTTGAGCATACAAGTAATTTTGAAGATAAAAAAGACTGATAATTAAAAACAGTGCAAACTTCATTTTGGCAATTTATAATTTTAATATTCTCAAGTGGTTCTTGGAATTTTTAAATTGTGAATTAATAGTCTGAATATAACTGCAAGGGTAATAAACCATATCAATAATATCAAAACACTAAAGTTTTCATATCTCATATAAGACAATAACTGGGTTGTACAAAAAGAAAATGTAACCATAGCAATAATTGCTGTGAAAAAAGGAGTAATTTTAAATAACACAATTTTACATTTAACAATTAAAGAGAACCAATGTTTGAAATTTTATTGCCTTTCAATATAAATACAGCTCTATTGTTTTTCTATCTGATCTCTTACAAAAGATAAAGCTTTTTTTGTACAATATCTCTGGTACGGAACTGTAATTATTGGGCCGAATAATTTTGTTAAAAAATTTCCGGGCTCAGAAAATGTCTGGATTTTAAATTTAAGATTGTCACCTTCTTGCTCAATTGTAAATATTGAAATGCCCTTTTCTACATGGCCTTCTATTGTTTCATAAGAAAACCCCTTTTTGTCTTCTTCGTTAATTATTTGGTTAATGCGAACAGCAAAAATAACTTTTTGAGACATCCTTTTAATTGGGGGCAAAAAGGCTTGTTGAACAATTGTATCGCCAATATTCATTGTTCTATTCTCTAAATTCCACTGAGTTTCATAAATTAAAATATTAGAAGGAAAAATATTATAATGAAAGAAAAAATCTAGATTCAACTCGTTTAATGATTTTTTTGTCTCAATTCTAATTTCTGTAATTTTCTCAACAAGTTTACTCTTATCATATTTCATAACACTTTTTGACTTAAAGTTTTCGAGGTGTTTGTAGAGCCTGTTATGTTGATTTATTAAATAAACTTTCATTTGTTGGAATGTTGGGGAAAACTATTATATAACAATTGATTATGCAACCTAAGATACAAATTGTTTCATTTATACATTTCTAAGTCTCCACCTAGCATTAACATTCGTTTATTATTAAAGCCTTATTTTATATGGAATGAATATTGAAGGTCTTTAAGTAAATTCGAGTGTTATACCTAAAAATTTGGAGCAACGACCGTGAGAAAAGTATTTCACTTGTTAATATTGATCCTTTTATCTTCGTGTAATTTATACGAAAGAAAAGAAGAGGTTTTTATTACTGATAATGATTTTGTTGAAAATTATCGTGAATATTCTCCCGATAGTTCGATGGTTTTAATAAATTATAGTATAGATCTGGGTGCCTTTGGCTATGGTTATGCAGGAACTGCAATTTTGAAAGCAGTTGATACAACAAAAAATCTCAGGGAATACACTTTAGCAAATGATTACACCCGAGTGAAATGGATTGATAACAAAAATATATCGGCCCAATTTGACATTCTACCCTCCATAAGAGCAGGTTTAAAAGTCAAAACCAAAAATTTTGAAATAAATAATATTTTAATTCATGTTTCAGCATTGGACTATATTGATCAAGGAGCCCAACAAATAGTTGAGTATCGAGAAGTTTCTCCGAATGGATTGTATGAACTTGTTGTATATCGCTATTTAGAAGATAGAGATAACTTTAAATTCATTCATATTTCTTTAATTAAATTTGGGGAACAAATTCCTAAATATGGTAACTACTTCATTGCAGATACTCAATCAGATTACATATTTTATGGAACTTGGACAAAAAGTAATGAACTTGAATTTTACTCCAATTCTCAATTTGCAGAGTTAATCCCATATTATTTAGTTGAGAACCGACCAAAAGTTAATTTCCGTATTATAACTGATGACAAAAAATATGGAAAGAAATATAGGAGTGTACAAAATGGGAAGTTATTTAACGATTAAGGCTTTTAAAAAATTTCGATTTTTGTTCCATATGGATCACAAGAAATATGCTTCATAGAAATGTGATGTATGTTTTTAAATCCGCTGATCAGTTTCCCGGAGTAGATTTCCGTCAAAATCTATTTTGTATGTTGTATTTGCGAAATCAGTTAATAAAATTCCGTCACTTTCAATTGTAAATACTTCTTCATTGTCAATAGAAACAAAAATGTCAGCTCCTTCAAATTCCCATTTTTTATTTCCGTCTTTGTCCAGTTTAGTTATCTGAAGTTCACCATGTACAATGTAGTCTGATTGATGTAGGAAAATTTGAAAACAAGTCGCTAGATCCGCTTGGGTTCTCCAATTTAATTCGAGGTTAGGGAGTGACAAGCTAAAAACAGAGTCGCAACAACAGATTAATAATCTGTCATTGTCTACAAGTGTTGAATTTTGATAAACACCTGTCACAGCACCTGTTCCAATGACAATACAACTTTCAATAATTTGGTTTTCTCTATAAATTTTAATCCCATGTTTCGAAGTTGGAGTTTGTCCTTCAATATCAGCTAAGTAGGTTTTTGAATAATTGAAATTATTATCTTCAGAACCATTTATGTAAGTCGGTTCGTCAATAACCTCAATTGTAAAGTCTTTATATTGATGTCGGTTCATTTAATTGTATTCCTAAAATAGTAAATAACGAATTTCGACTTGCAGAACCTTGAGTTTTCATTGCAGAGAATGTTATTATGATACTATTAATTAAAGATTCATTATCAAAAAATTATTCCAACGCTGCCAATAATTCTTCCAATTTGTCGATTGTAAATCCTGTACGGATTACCTTGCCAGAATTGCTTTCAATAATCATATAAGTTGGAAAACTATTTAATCCCAATGAATTTTTGAGAATATTTTCTGAATCATCTCCAAACCAAAAGTTATCATATTTAAATGGATGTTTATTTAAGTGAGAATTCCAGGTATCTATTTGTTTATCTACGGATATTCCAATAAACTTGATGTTTTTTTTACTTTCAAGAGCTATTCTTTCGAATTCAGGATGTTGAGCCAAACAAGGCTTACACCAAGTCGCCCAGAAATCAACTACCACATAATCTGTTTGCTTCAAGACATCTTTTATATTGAATTGTTCGTTCTTTACATTGCTTATCATAATCTCTGGAAAAGGGATTCCATCCTTAAGCTGGTATCGGTTGTTTACCAATTCTTGGTTTTTGAGCAATTCATCTAAACTTCCTTTAGGTAGTTGATAAGTTTTTAAATCTGTTATCAGATTATTTATGGTATCTAAGCTTCCATGAGTGAGTTGCTGCAGACCAGCTGCCATAAAAGGATCATCTAAAACTCTATTTAAATAGTTTATTGTAAGCAATGAAGCAGGGTATCTCTGTGCAATTTTCAAGTTTTCTGAAACAGACCAGTTACCTAATTCTTCCTGAGGCATGATTTTTTGTTTATATCTTTTCCGTACTTCTTTAGACAACTTTACCATCTCGGAGTTCTGCACATTTAGTTTGCTTCCATTTATTAAAGCTATCTTTTCATTAGCATCAATTTCTATTTCTAAAAAATTGGAGTCAATTAAAATAGATATTGGATCCTTTTCCCAAGAAATCTCAGATCTTTTAAATAACTCATCTTGTAAGATCTGAAGTGTCGGAAATTCTGTTTTACTAAGAACAAAATAAGCATGGTTCAATTTATCTTTTCCATGATCATTATTTATCTTAAAATCAAATTTCCCATGATTTAGTTTCATATAATGATAGCCTGAATCAGTTGAAAGATTTATGTATTTTATACTGTCCGGCAGATTTTTTACCACACCTTTTATAACTGTAAGTTCTTGTGAAAAAGTTAGGTTATTAAATAAAAATAAAAACGAAAAAATTAAGGAATATAGCTTCATAATAGTTTATATATTGGTTCTTAATTAACAATAAATATAAATAATAGTTTCATTATTTATTTTAAAAAGCATTCTTATGCTTTACTATTAATATTTTTCGTCTTACCATAATCTAACAAATAAGAAGCAGGTCAAATAGGTTTTTTATTTTATTGAGAAAACTTAATAGTAAATCACGTGGGAGATTGAAGATGCAAGAGTTTTGGATGCAACCTTTGAGATTGAATATCACTTCATGGTAGAAGTAAAGTTCCTAAAAAAAATTGTAAATCTTCTGATTTATTAATATCGTCAAATTATATTTTTAAAGTTTTGATAATCTTGTTTTTCAAGATAATATCATAACGATCAGAAAGAAGATGGATTATATAAATACCTTGCTAAGGTCAAACCACCTTCAATAAAAGTTTCTTGAAATTTGAAATTCAGCCTTGTCAATAAGTGTATGGACTTTGAATTTTCGGGATATAATATTGCAATAATCTTTTTGGGGTTAAATTTTTCTTTTGCAAACTCTAAAACCCTTTGTGCCGCTTCGTATGCATATCCAAATCCTTCATATTGTGGTAAAATAGCAAATCCTAAATCGGGAAAGGCCTGCGTATCACGGAATAGAAAAGTAATTAAGCCCAAAGGGGCTTTAGCCTCCTTAGAAGAAAAAACAAAGTAATGGTAGTTCTTATTTTCTAAAATCTTTGAAATGTAAT
>JBEBTR010000050.1:0-21261 GCA_040393725.1 Sphingobacterium endophyticum
CCCCCAATTCACCCCCCAAGTCGAATAGTTGCTTGCAGTATTCACTGATCAGCATAATAGACAGGATTTACAGGAACTTTTGGGTTTGTCAGATAGGAAAAACTTCCGTGAAAATTACTTGAATCCAGCCATAGAAGCAGGGCTTGTAGGGTTATTAGACCCTGACAACCCTACAAGCAGCAAACAACGTTATTTTTTGACTGAATTGGGCAAACAGGTTGTTGGGGAATAATCTATACAAGTACACCTCAACAATTCGATGAACAATGTTCCTAAGGGAAATATTGGGAATTTATCAAAGCAGATTTTGAACAAATTACCAAAGACTTCGATTAATTGTAACATCGTTTGTACGTGTGTTGTATTTTTTAAAATTTAATTCGTTGAAAATCAACTTATAACACTTTTTGTATCGGGAAGTAGAGAAAGTTTGTACAGCGCATTAGTCAAATTAAAGCTGTATCGACCGAAAATGATCTTAGAGCGGTAAGATCATTACATTTTGAAAAACTTAACGGCGAATATAATGGCAAATATTCTGTACGAGTAAACAGATCCTGGCGCATTATATTCAGATTAGATAAAGAAGGACAAATAAAAGTCCTATTTATAGAGGAATTGAATAACCACTACGGAGATTAGGGTATACATAACCTAAAAGGAGTAGAATATGAATTACACAATTAGCGACAGCAAAGGAAACGTTTTAGAAGTTAAAGCGTTTCACCCAGGTATTTTTCTTCAAGAAGAGATCGAGGAAAGGGAATTGCTGAAGAAAACAATTGCCCAGCAACTGGAAATCTTACCTACTAACCTAAGCGAGATCTTAAAAGGTAAAAGAAACATTTCTCCAAGATTAGCCGTAAGGCTGGAAAAGGTTCTTAAAATTAGTGCCGAATACTGGTTAAACTTACAAATGGCATGGGATTTACAGAACGCGAGAGAAGAAGAATATGCCTAACAACAGGAAGCTTGATTAATTTCAGGCTTTTTTATTTCCCAATGGCTCATAAATATTTAATAAAATGACTATTTAAAAATTGAATGGCCATTTTATTATGTTTTTTTTTAATTCCAATCGCACTAATAATGTAAGGTATTTTTATCGGGAAGTAGAAAGTTTGAGTTTGAAAATATAAATAAATAATCCAATTCCTAATAAAATTGAGATAACACTGATTATCTGTGCCTCACTCATCCAAACACCGAATACATTAAATTTATAATTCACTCTGATATACTCAATTAACAAACGTTCCACGCCGATAATTACAAAATAAATGGAAGCAATTAATCCCGGTGTCCTCAACTTATTTCTAAAAATAAGTAGAATAAAAAAAGCAGTAAGAATGAAAATGGATTCATATGCAGAGGTAGGAAAAACTGCTTCTGGTAATACCATACAATACTTTCCTACACAACCAGGAATAAAAATTCCTTGTTGAATTACATTGTGGGGGAAATTGAATGCCCAAAGATTGTCAGGTAACCAAGAAAATGGTTTTGGAATATTATTTACAATCCCCCAGTCACCATCTCCAGAGAAATGACATCCTAATCGACCAACACCATAGGCTACTAACATTCCCAAAGCACCAATATCAGCCAAAGACCTCCAAGGAATTTTTTTACGTATTCCCATGATAAAATAGACAATCGCCCCAAAAATCAGCCCGCCATAAAATGTTAAACCACTGAAACGCAGGATTTCCAGCACAGAAAAATTCCTATGTAAATCCCAATCCTCCATAATATTGAAGAACTTTGAACCAATAAAACCAAAGACAGCACAAAACAGAAGCATTTTTGGAGTCAGCTGGTAAGGATGAACTAGATGATCTTGGCCTTTACTTTTCCTCTTCTCCCTACTCATAATAAAAATGGCCATAATGACAAAGGATATCCCTATTGCAATTCCCCAGCCCCAGTGACCATAGCTTGATAGTAGAAAATTAAAAGGTTCACGAATGAGAAGATCAGGTTTTTCAATGAATGCCCAACCCTTAAAGCCAAATAAGAAGCCAAACAAAGCGTACCCTAAAAGAATTAATACACGTTGAACAATGCTTACATTATGTGATTCATAAAAAGGATGAATTTCTCCAATTTTTTCTTTCCTTTTAAATTCCATGCGAAAAACAAGAAACGAAAGGAAAAAAGCGAGTACCACAAAGAATCCAAATGTTGGAATTGACCAATCCAAGGATGTGCCAAAAAGATAATTGATCAGGCTAGATAAGGTCGGAAACATAAAAGAAAAAAGTCGTATTGCATCTAAAAATAAGAATATTAATGACGCAACACGACAAATAAACTAAATTATAAACCTATTTGAACACCTAAGTTGATTACTCTTTGGTTCTGATAAGCATCACCTGCGGTATTTGAAGTAACTTCAGGATCCTGTTGGTACAAAGAGTAATTAGTCCAAGTAAACAAATTATATCCGCTTAAGTAAAAACGTGCATTGTTGATTTTCAGCGGTAACCATTTATCTGGGATCTGATAACCCAATTCTACCGTTTTAAGTCGAAGATAGGTGGCATCTATCAACCAGAAATCCGACATGTATGTTGAAGGACTGTTGACCGTTGTTGGATTTGTAGTCAACCGAGGAAATCTAGCAGCATTTGCAGTATTTGGTGTCCAACGTTCTAGGTGAATGGGTTGAAACTGACTTTGAAATGGCTCGATCCCAGCTCCTTGAACCGAGAAACTATATGAAGTAGTTCCTTGAAATAAAACATTCAAACTCAAGCCCTTATAGCTACCTCCCAATATCAGTCCAAAACTAGTGTTTGGGACATTTGGTTTTCCGATATAAGTTCGATCAAAATCATCAATTGAGCCATCGCTATTTAAATCCTTATAACGAAGATCACCTGGCTGAACTTGATATCCACCTGAAGGTTTTGCACTCAAGTCAATATTCTCCTCTGTATAAAATCCATCGAACTTAAACCCTAGAGGTTGATTGATCTGCTGCCCCGTCAATTGCAACCAAGGAAATGCTGGTGAGGGTTCATCTTGGAATAATACCTTGTTCTTAAAATGAGTTAATACACCTTTTATATTGTAATTAAAGTCTCCAATATTGTCATTATAGTTCAATTCTAATTCCACGCCCTTATTCCTTACCCTTGCAATATTTGCAGGCGACACACCAACTCCAATATTTAACAATAAAGACTGTGAAGTTACCAATTGATCATATCGCAAATTATTGAAATAATCAAAGGTCAATCCTAATTTATTATTCCATAAGTTCATGTCAAATCCAACATCAAAGGATTTCTGTTTCTCCCACGTTACGTTGCTGTTACCTAGATTACCTTCATAAATAGTTCCATTACTTTGATGAGTTTCCCCGAAGGAATAGCCTCCACCTTCGTTATAAACTTGTTGAAACAAATATCGATCACCAGCAACTTTATCCGATCCTACAATACCATAGGATGCACGTATTTTAAACAGGTCCACAAAAGCAAATTTCTCCTTAAAGAAATCCTCCATTGCTAAGTTATACCCAACAGAAGCTGCTGGAAAGAAACCATATCGTTGGTTTGCTTGAAAGCGATCAGAACCATTGTATGCCCCAGTCAAATCAATTAGGTATTTATCCTTGAAATCATATTCTGCACGAAATGTAAATCCTTCAAAATTTTGTGGGATCCAGTTTGTTTTCTTATCACCTTTTGTTTTATAGGACTCTCGATTATAAAGTAGCAAAGAATTAACAGAATGATCGCCAAATGATTTTGCATAGCTGAAGTTAGCCTGAACGTTCACTCTGCTGTTATAATCTCCTTGATATGCTCTTAAGGTATAATTGTCCAAAACGTAAGGTGCTCCACCTTTTAGCTGATAACTATTACTCTGTGGAAAATATTTAAAAACAGGGATATTGTCTCTACCTTGTTCACGTCCATTGGATTCGATACTCGCATAGGCGACCCTAGTTGAAAAAGATAATCCATCCAAAAGACCGTTCAAATCTTGGGTACCCCCAAAAAGAATGTTGATATCATTGCGACGGTCCAAACTGTAACCAGAAGTTGCTAATCTAGCATTGATTGTTGGTAATAATTCTTGCGTATCATCGGCATAAGCATAAGAACCATTAGGATTGAGAACTGGAGCAGACCATGGTCTTATTTTATTAAAATTGAATACCTCGCCAACCACATTTCCTGCACGAGGGGAATTAATACGATTGAAGTTAGCTCGGAAATCCATTCTTAATTTCAAGGTTTTGGTCGCCTGAACATCCAGATTCGATCTAAGGTTAAAACGACGGAAATAATAATTGGAATTCACCTGGTCTCCAGCATTGACAAAATCATATAAGTTACCATCCTGCGAAAAAGCTCCACCAGTAACAAAATATCTGATAGCTTCGCTACCACCAGAAATATCTACATTCGTATTGTACTGAAAGCTTCTAGGCTTGAATATTTCATTATACCAGTTTACATTTGGATGTCCATAAGGATCGTCTCCAGTTTTAAAATGATTCAAATCTGCCTCAGAAAACGGTTGATTAGAGTTATCCCCAACTGTATTAGCTATAGCTTCATTCCACAATAAAGCACTTTGGTATGCATCCAAAAACTTAAGCTTGGTCACTGGACTCTGCATTCCTGATTCGATTCTTGCATTAATTTTAGGCCGTCCAGATGCTCCCCTACGGGTTTTTACCACTAATACTCCATTTGCCCCCTTAATACCAAAAACTGCAGTAGTGGAAGCATCCTTTAAGATAGAAATACTCTCAATTTCATTAACATTAATCTGAGACAATTGATCATAAGTATATTCAATATCATCCACAATTATCAATGGCTGATTCCCATCGGGATTCAGAGAGCTAACACCACGGATGTAAAAATCTGAAGCATCACGTCCGGGTTGGCCTGAACGCTGTACCGATACAAATCCCGGTAATCGTCCTGTTAAAGCATTCTGAACACTGGAAGTCGGAACCTGACGGATTTCTGCGCCCTTGATTGAACTCACAGCTCCTGTGTTCGTCAGTTTGGTCGTAGTGCCAAATCCGACGACCAAAACTTCATTAATATCCTGACTATTACTTGTTAGAATCACCTCAATATCCTCTCCAGGATTTACCTTTTTCTCCTGTATTGCATATCCTACCATCCTAAATTCTAAGGTCCTAGACGCCTTGACTACGATGCTAAATCTACCATTCTCATCAGTTTGCACCGTTGAACCACCTTTTTCATGAACAGTAACGCTAGCCAATGGGCCTGCATTATTTTTAACTATACCCGTAATTGGAGATTGAGCCAATAACAGCACGGGTAAAATAAGTAGATATATAATAAATTGAATTTCTTTTTTCATAACTCTCAAAATGACTATGGGATTACCAACCCGGGTTCTGTTTCATTTTAGGATTCTTTATCACCTCACTGAAAGGAATCGGTGCGAAATACATTTTTTCTTGAAACACCAATTGTAAGATGGGATTTAGCTGACGAACTACAGAAGCCCCTCTTTCGAAGATCAAGGTTCCATGGATTTCCTTGTTGAAAACCGTTTCTGCAAGTTTCCATCGACGTATATCGTAATAACGATGCTCTTCAAATGCTAGCTCCTTCCTCCTTTCCTGCTGAATCCAATCACGCATCTCTGTTTTGGATAGTCCTTCCGGCAATAGGAATGGATTAATACCTGCCCTTTCCCTTAATTGCTCCAACATTTGATACACAGCAGCATCTGGGCTGGATAATCGCTCATTTCGAGCTTCTGCATAATTCAATAAAATTTCAGCATAACGGAATAAAATATGGTCGTGATTTACAGAGCTGTAGTTTGTGGATGTCTCAAAATTGCCCATAAACTTCCGAAGGTAATACCCCGTTTTTGTTTGCTGCTTGGTTCCACCGGGTTTATCTGCGCCCCCTTCAAATGTCTGCACAGCTCGGCCTAACCAAGGTGCGCCATTATAAAAAATTGTACCATAAAAACGCTTTTCACGTCCTTCATAAGGTCTTTCCGGATCATATCCAGAATTCGCATCAGTAATAGGTAAACCATTAGCCATGCCAAAGGCGTCAACAAGTTCTTGAGTTGGACTGGTACGACCGTTGTTGACCTCTTGAGAATAACCTACTGGTCCATTGTTCTGCTCCATGTTCTTTCCATAATCTCCTTGTCTAGAAAAAATACGCTCTTTATTGCGAGAGATAAAAACATTGGTGAATTCTGGCTCTAAAGCAAACTGATTCATATCAATCACAGCTTTGGCTGCATTTTCAGCTAATTGCCAACGTGCGTTATTTGAATTGGTATAACCAGTTAAAGCATTATTTGGGTCTATATTTCCACCATTATACAATGGACTTGCAGCATATAGCAAAGCTCTAGCTTTTAACGCCAATGCAGCGGCCTTGGTTGGCCTACCAAAGTCAGTAAGATTAAAAGGATCAATACGTAGACTATCTTTTACTGCATCACATTCCTTAACGATATAATTGATACATTCCTCAAATGAACTTCGTGGTAATTCGATATTATCCTCTAGTTGAAACACCTTATCTCCTAACAAAGGAACTCCTCCGTATCTTTTAACCAATTCAAAATAGAACATTGCACGAAGGAATTTCGCCTCAGCTTTCCAAACCCGATTTAATGGGGTTCCATTCGATAATTGGCCTTTTAATGGTACTCGGTCGATGTTGTTAATGAACAAACTAGTTCGACGAATACCTGAATAATTACTTGCCCATTGATTATCTGGATAACTATCTGAAGTATAGCTTCCTGTAGACATTTGTTGGACCGAGGTATTGGTAGGATTAGAGGAAACCGCATCATCGGTTGAGGCATCCAGAAAATCCCCTCCCACTCGATTTCCAGTATTTGGCAAGAATCTATAACAGTCGGATAGAAAGCGATTAGCATTTACGCCTGCCGAATCCTGAGTATTAAATACTTGTTCTAAAGTTTGCAATTCTATAGGTTCAACTTCCAGATCACTCTTGCAAGACATACTCAGCATGCCTAATCCTGCCAGAATGAACCATTGTAAACGATTTATTTTCATGTGATTGCTGTGCTAGGTTTATAATTTGATATTAACTCCGAAATTAAAGATCCTTTGGGCAGGATATGCTGTACCTGAAGAAATCTCTGGATCTAAACGGTCATAAGGTGTCCAAGTGAATAAGTTATATGCATTTGCAAATAACCGAACACCTGCTAATTTAATTTTGCTGGTCACAGCAAATGGAAGTGTATAACCTATATCCATATTACGAATACGCAGATATTCTCCCGACCGGGTCCAATAACTGGAATTATTTAAATATGGAGTATTTGTCGGATCCAATCCTAAGGTCAAACGTGGATAGGTCGCAGTTGCTGCAGTCTCTGGCGTCCATCTTCCCATTAAATAGTTGAACCCTTGCCCCTCTCCATTGGAACCAAATGAATAATCAGTTTGCTGATAGGTATGATTTAATAGTGCTTGAAGTAAAACAGAAACATCAAAACCTTTGAAATTAAAACCTACAGTTGTGCCTAAGAAGATGGAAGGCTTAGTATTACCAATTGCCGTTTGGTCATATAGATTTATGATTCCATCACCGTTCAAGTCAACAAGCTTTACGTCTCCAGGATGAACTGGGTTGCCAGCCAACATTGGGGCAGAATCTGCCTCCTCCTGAGATTGAACCAATCCATTTGACTGATAACCGAATGTTTGACCCACTGGCATACCCGTGCGTTTATTCCATGGATATTCTTGGTAAACTTCATTCATAAATATGACTTCAGTTTTCATTCTACTTGCATTGGCACTAATGAAGTAATTAAACTCACCCAAATTATTCTGATAAGATAAACTGAATTCCTGTCCTGAATAACGGTTTTTACCAATATTCTCATTAGGATAGCCTATACCGATGATTTCGATGGTTGATCCACGTTGTTGCAATAAATCAAAATAAGTATCCTGATACACGTCAGCTGTTAGACTTAGATGATTATTAAAAAAAGAAGCATCTAATCCGATATTAAACTTATTCCCTTTTTCCCAAGTACCCTGTACATTGGCCAATCCTTTCTCAACAATACTGTAAATCGCACTATATTCCGATCCGAAATAGTAACCATTGTTTCCATCTTGACCATAGGATGAGCGCCAGCTGTAATAACCCAATGCTCCTTCATTCGTGTTCCCAGTACGTCCAAAGGTTGCTCTTAATTTTAAGCGATTTAACCAATCTTTCTGATCAGCTAAGAATGATTCTTCATGCATATTCCATCCTAAACCAAGTGCGTAAAACATTCCATATTTTTTACCTGGTAGAAAGCGGTTGAATCCAGAATAATTTAGAGCTAACTCTGCCAAATATTTGTTCTGATACCCATAATTACTTGTAAGCGCGAAGTTGTTATGGATTGCTGGTAAATCGAATTGGTAGTTAGCAGTCCGTTGGTCCGCAAATAGCTGGACAGATAGTTTGTGCGAATCATCTACAATTGTTTCATACCCTAATGCTCCTTGAAAGTAAAAGAAATTTGCTGTAGAGGTTGTCGAAAACGAGTTCGGTTGATCGGCAATATTTCCAAAGCGAACATAGACTAATTCATTCTGGTCGTTGTATCGTACATCATAAACAGGTTGCTGCCGATTTCGATCAATAATGCTCGAGGAGGTAGATGAAACATTAAGCATTCCCTTGGCATAAAGCCCCGGAATGAACTTATCGAATCTATAGTTGAAATCTAAATTAGCTAGTAAATCTTTATTATTATCTATAAGATAACCTGATCCTGTGACTTGTTGGAATAAGTTTGTCCGAAATACTGATGAACCACCATAGGTACCATCGGGATTTAAAACAGGATAAGCATTATTTGGAGTATTATATAGGGCACTCAAAATTTCAGAAGTCCTAGCCCCTGGTTGACGACCTTCCTGAATTCGACCAAAAAACTGAAGACCAATCGTTAAATCCTCAGTTACATCCACATCGATGGAACTGTTAATGAGGTAACGTTGATTCTGAAGATTGGTATTATAACCAAAATCCTCTGAACTCTTGAACATTCCGAACTGATTAAGATAACTCAATGACAAAGCATACCGAGCGTTTTTTATACCACCATTTACGCTTAAATTATACTTGCTCATTGGGCTCTTATCGTTTAGCGTTTCCTCATACCAGTTCACATCAGGAAAAGTTAGTGGGTCATTTCCGTTTTTGTACGCTTCAAAATCAGCTTGACTGAAAACAGGTTGTCTACCTGCATTTAATAAAGCTTCATTGTATAAGTATGCATATTGATAAGCATTTAAAGGTTGAGGCTGCTTTAAGACATCTTGTAAACCTATTTGTGCAGTAAAGGAAATGCGAGGGGCTCCTGCTTGACCTTTCTTTGTTGTCACCTGTAAAATACCTCTAGAGCTTCGCTGACCTAACAAAATACTAGATAAAGCATCTTTTACAACAGCAATAGACTCAATACTCTCTGGATCGATAGAATAAATATCCCTTTGAACCCCATCGATTAAAGTGAGTGGCATCTGCCCCCTGAGGTTATAACCAATTTCGGCATTGTCATTCATGCTCGTACTATATTTGGTCGCATCAGTAGGTAAAGATCCTGCGAGATCATTTGCTGTAATAGCAGCCATCCTAGCAGATCGAAAACCAGAAACCTCTTTGGTTTGCAAGCCTGGTAATCTACCGGTCAGAGCATTCAAATATAAGGATGTGGGAGTTCGCTTAAGCTGATTGTTATAAACCACAGAAACAGATCCCAAAATATCAGCACTTGCTTTTTTTTCATAAAGAACTTTGACTGTATCTTGTTCAAGCAATAATTTTGGGGTCATGTTTATGCGAGCAGACGACTTTTCTACATCAATTTCATTTGTATAGAACAAAGGATGCTTCAGAACAATTCTACTACCATTAGTGCTTGGAATTGAAATATTACCCTGTTCATCAGTTTCACCTATTAAATTTAGATTATTGTCAAAAACCTTTACTCCCGCCAATGGTTTACCAAAGTCATTCAGGACCTGAAGGTTTCTATTCTGTTGATTGTATTCAATTAGGTCAGATCTGAATATCCCATTATTGTTGCACAGATAGGAAGCATACACATCGTTGTTGGATAGCAGAATACTAATTAAACTAATTCCTAAATATCGGTTGATCATAATTTTCTTGTTAATTTGGTTAAACATGTTTAATCACAACGGAAAGTAAATTTGAATGGCTCGGATGTATTTCCATAGCCTACAATCTTCTGTCCACTTTGATCGCTGAAGAAATACTCCAGTTTCGAAATCTGTTTTCCTTTTGGTATTTTGAAATACCCTCTAGGCCATAAATCAATCAGAAATCTCTTACCACCAATATCTTGCAATTTTGTTGTAGCATCCTGTTTAAATACTTGTGCTAAGACATTCCCATCTGCATCCAATGCTTTTGCATGTAGATAAATATTAGATTCAGAATCTAATGATGTGCTCGTCACTCCAGCATCAAAAGTTAAGCTGATGATATCATTATCCAGACTTTTCACAGGTTGAACAGTTCCTAATTGTGGGTTAATATAATCTACTAAATCTCCTTCTCCTCCCATAACTTGGAAAGCACTAGAGAATGTAAACTTCTTATAATCGGTATCATCTGGCCTTAGATTCTCTATCGAAGAACCTACATAAAACCCTAAGGAAACCAACATATTCTCTGAGCCTACATTGCTGCTAACTTTGACCGTAAAATCTATATCCTCATTATTAACAAATGTATAAGACTGTACACTTCGAAAAATTATCCATTCCATATCATCCACAAGGTTAGGGCCTATTCCAAACATTTTCTTAGCAGCTTGATGCCAATTTAAACCAGATACAGGTTCAATTTCATTATCCGGAATGATACGCATTGTCCCATTTCCCTTTGGACTAGTAAAATTCATTGTTATATTTCTCCTTGCATTCCAACTTTTGGGAACCATAATTCCAGCTAATAATTGTGTGGTGTATGTTCCAGATTGAATCCTTGGTTCTGCCCCGCTATGCATTAAAAAAGTAACCGTTTCATTCACCTGTGCCGATTTGGGAACCGTCACTGTTAATGACTTCAAACCACAATGAATTAAAAATATGGCTAATAGTAAACCGAACCCTAGGTACATGTAAACTAAATATTTTGATAGCCTTTTCATTAGTTAGTACCTACTCGTTCAAAAATATATTGGTAGCTGTTGCTACTGCAACCTAAACTCAAAGTCAGACTCAACTGGCGTTGCCCCTTGACTATTGGGAATTGAAATTTAACAGGGAGTTCTTTTTCTCCTTCAGTAGGTTTCAATATTATAGCAAATGGATACTTTGGATCATTCAATTGATAGTCCCCAGAGCCATCTACAATAAAAGGCAATGCATCTGACAGTGCATAACTTCCATCAGTTTTAAACTCAATCTGGAAATTATCAAACTGCATACGCTTGCTTAAATCTTCCCCATTTCTAGTAATTTGAATAACCTTCCATGTACCTGCGATATCTTTGGTTGGCTCATCCGTAATCAAGTTAACTTCCATTTCCTTGCACCCTTGCAAGGACAAGAGCAACATCCCCACAACTAACATTGATCTTGTTATTTTTCGGATTTTCATCTTCTTGTTCATATTAATATCCTGGATTTTGAACTAATTCTATTGATTTTGCAATTTCAGATTGTGGAATAGGCCACAGATACATTCGCTTATCAAACACCCTTTTACGTACAAGAATTGTATTATAGGTTGTTCCTGCTGCAGTTTTCACGGGTTCTGTACCATGCATTTGTGCTGCCTCTGCAACTTCTGCCTTCTTCCACCTGCGAACATCAAAGAATCGATGTCCTTCAAATGCTAATTCCTTTTGTCTTTCATTATGTATTATTTCACGCATTTCAGCTTGACTCATCCCGCTCTTCAATTCAAATGGCATTAAACCTGCACGCTCACGGATTGCTTCAACTGCTTGATAAATCTGTGCATCGGGTGTGGCTAAACGTTCATTTCTAGCTTCCGCATAATTCAGTAAAATTTCAGCATATCGAATAATTGGTAGACAGCGAGGAGTTACTGTATTAAACCAATCGGCGGCCACATCCCTATTAACCATCTTGTACGTATAGTATCCTGTAGGGGTGCCTTTGTAAATAGCATCTTGTCCAGATGTCACATTGTTGGGGTTGGTCTTATCGATGTAGATATTTACAGGCCTACGAGCAAATCCATCACGATGATAAACCAAAGATTGATCCCTTGTAATGGTATTAGCTAATCGTGGATCTCTGTTTTTATAGGGCTGTTTTGGATCGTATCCTGAATTAGGATCATCTATCAACAACCCATTACTCATGCCAAAGATGTTCACTGTTTCTAAGTAAGGATATGCCCCTGGGTTTCCTACACCAAAAGTTGGTGGATTCCAAATACCCTCCAAATCGCGATTTGAATCTTGCATCTTCGCAAATATGTATTCTACATTTTTACGAATCTGAAACACTTCATAGAAACCATATCCAGATTCGGGATTATTGTTTACGTGTAATTTATAAGCTCCAGATTGCATTACCTGCAGGGCTGCATCTTCAGCTTTCTGCCAGCGTGAAACATCCGCAGTTGGATATCCAACTACATTTACTAACTCCACTTGGCTAGTTAAGGTCTGCCCGTTATATAAAGGACTAGCGGCATACAACAAAACACGTGATTTTAACCCATAACATGCTGCTTTATTGATTCTTCCATAATTTTCCCCCACTTGCTCCCACGGTAAATCATTGGCCGCAGCATCCAATTCGGTGACGATATAATTCACACATTCTTGAAAACTGTTTCGTTTGGATGGAATCGCATCAGTAGCATGGAAAACTGAATCACCCATTAAAGGGATGCCAGCATAATGTTCTAACAAAACAAAATAATAGTAAGCCCTAAGAAATCGAGCTTCTGCTGTGGTGCGGACTTTGACAGCTTCTGAGAATCGGGCATGCTTTACATTCTTTAAGAAGATATTCGATCTTCTTATGTTTGTATAGCTTCTTTCCCACGCATCTTTCGTTATTATATTGGAATTTACAGTACCCGTAGCAAATTGAATAAAGGTATTGATACTTCCCAACCCTGCACCTTCAGCCTCATCTGTACTTGCATCCAATCCTCCTCCTCCAAATCTCTTTGGCCAAGTAACAAATCCAATCTCGGAATATATTCCTGATAGGAAATTGATTGTATAGGTACTATCTGAAAATACCACCTGCTCGTTCAAATCAGTGGACTGCGTTTGATCCAAGAAACCCTGTTTATTACAGGAAGTTTGGAGCATAAAGGCCATTACGAGAGCAATGAAAAAGCCTGTTTTCATAATAATAGGAATTTAATTGTATAATTGGATCTTATCTATTGCAGCTAGAAACTGAAAAGTTCAGGCTACAAAATTCTCTTATCATTTATTAATTTGGCTAAGTGAAAAAGGCCGTGATTCTTTTGAAATCCCGCGCTCCAGATTAGGACTTGAACTCATCTGCAAATGCAATTCTCCGCCCTTCATTATATCACTATACCGAATAAAATTTTTATCATATGTCTGTCCATTTAATTGAGCAGATTGAATGTAGACATTATTACTATTGTTGTTTTTTGCATGGATAATAAACTTCTTACCATCTTCATGAGTAATAGTTATTTTGTTGAAGACAGGACTGCCAAACACATATTCATCCACACCTGGGCAAACGCTGTAGATTCCCATTGCACTCAGAACATACCAAGATGACATCTGTCCTTGGTCCTCATCCCCTGGATATCCCTTCTCAGAACTGTTATATAATCGCGAGGTAACCTCGCGGACTTGCTTTTGAGATTTCCAAGGTTCACCGCTGTAATTATACAGATATGAAACATGCATTGTCGGCTGGTTTCCATGGGCGTATTGACCCATCTTAGCCAACAGCATCTCCTTCATCTCATGGATCTCTTGTTTATAGGAACCGTAATTCACACGTTGTTCCATAGTAAAGAAGGAGTCTAACTTAGCATTAAACTTTTCTTCTCCACCAATTAGATTAATCAATCCATTGATATCATGGATTACAGACCAAGTATATTGCCATGCATTTGCCTCAGTAAATGCTCCTCCCCATTCTACGGGATCAAATGGCGCCATCCATTCACCATCTGGTAACCGTCCACGCATAAAGCCCGATTCCGAATCATAAACGTTACGGTAATTATACATTTGCCTGCTAAAAATCTCTTGATAGAATTTATTTCCAGTCATTTTGGCTAAATTATATGCACAGAAATCATCATATGCATATTCCAACGTTTTGGCGGTACTTTCATGGAGATCATCATAATAAGGAATATATCCTTTAGTGTAATAATCTTTCCAACCTTGACGTCCATTGGATCCTCTATAAAAACCTACATTTGTTGTTTCATGGTAATATGCAGCCAATGCACTATCTGGATCAAACGTTCGTATTCCTTTTACCCAAGCATCCGTTAATAAGGAGATTGCATGGTTTCCGATCATAACTCCTGACATCCCTGGATTTGACCATGTTGGTAAAAATCCTGCTTGATTCTGAGCATCTAATAAGGATTGCATATATCTCCCTTGCATAGTTGGATGTAATATATTACTCAAAGGAAATTGACCTCTGAAAGTATCCCAAAACCCGTTATCGGTATACATATATCCATCGTAAATCTTACCATCATAAGGGCTGTAATAGTAAGGATCACCATTCTCCTTCAATTCGAAGAATTTTCTCGAGAATAGATTTGCGCGAAACATGCAGGAATAAAAAGTTGCACGTTCTTCATCTGTTCCACCTTCTACCTGAATTCGATTTAACAGCTTGTTCCAAACTTGATGAGCTTTATTTTTAGTTTCCTCAAAATTCTTATGGAGCCCAACTTCTTGATTAAAGTTACGTTGTGCCTGCTCTGGGTTAATATAGGAGGATGCTAATTTAACCTCTACTTTGCTTCCAGGTTTAAATTCTAGGTAAGCACCACGGCCTTTTCCACTATCAAAGGTATTACCTGAATTTACTTCTCCTTTTTCGTTCTCCCAGGTTCCAAAACTTTTAAAATCCTGATTAAATTCTAGGACAAAATAACTCTTGAAATTCTCTGGAATAAACCTGCCATTATTCACCCATCCTATAATCTTTCTTTCTTTGGGTAAGATTTTGACTTCTGCATCTTTCAAAAAGCCATCTAAGATTAAATAGGCTTTTTCTTTATTTGGAAAGCTAAATTTCATATGTCCAGAACGCTCAACTGGACTCACCTCCGCTTTTATGCCATTATCAAAGACAACCGAATAATAATGTGGTTTTGCTATCTCATTAGCATGGCTAAACGTCAATGCTCTTTCATCTTCATTTACTTTCAAGCTTCCAATGCCCGGCATTAATGAAAAAACGGCATAATCACCCATCCATGGGCTACACTGATGCACCTGTTGAAAACCACGAATAGTTTCCGCTTTGTACTGATACTTCCATCCGTCGCCATTCTTTCCCGTCTGGGCAGAAAAAAAATGAACAGCGAAAGGTAAACCTACCGTTGGATAAGTGTTTCCATAGGATAAGGACCACTCTGAATCCGTACCTTGTAAAGTATTGACATATTTGACTAGGTCTTTCTCTTGTGCCTGTAGGGCATAAACAGTACTGCAGATTAATATGCAGCAATTAAAAATCCAATTTCTTTTTCTCATTGTTTATTTTAATTATTGGTTCCCCATTCCTTATTTGGTTCTAAACCCATGTAAAGCTCCAAAGTCCCTCCATTTACCATATCATGAAAGTCAATATGATTCTTCGTATATGGTTTCCCATTCCATACTGCTTTTTGTATGTAAATATTTTCAGGGGAGTTATTATGGGCTTTAATCTTAAATCTTTTCCCTTTAAAGTATTTTGAATCTATTTGGTATGAAATCTCATCAAAAACTGGACTGGTAATTTCATACCTTGTGTTTCCTGGTGAGGATGGATGTATACCTGTAGAGGCAAGGACATACCATGCAGACATTTGTCCTACATCTTCATTACCTACAATACCTTCAACTGAATTTTTATAGGCCTGTTCAGCTATATGCCTAGTCCACTTCTGTGTCAACCATGGAGCACCCAAATGATTAAATAAAAAAGGAATTAAGTGTACGGGTTCATTGGCATGATTATAATAATCATTCCAATGCAGGTTATCTGGAGTCCTGTCAAAGAAAGCAGTTAAATCTGCCAAGGTTTTTTCCTTCCCTCCCATCAATTCAATCATCCCTGGAATATCATGAGGAACAAACCATCCTTGTTGATAGGGGTTGCATTCCATTGTTCCATACCATTCTTTGATACGTCCTTCCAATGGCCATTCTTCCCAAGTCCCATCGACCTTTTTTGGTCGAAACCAGCCCTTCTCGGTATCGAAGATATTTCTATAAGCTTGTCCTTTGGCCAAATATTCCTGTTCAATTTCTGTTTTCCCCAAACCCTTTGCTAATTGCGAAATACACCAATCCGTATAAGCATATTCCAAAGTATTAGAAATTCCAAATTGGGGAGCTGTATAGCCCAATTCATCATTCCCGAATTTCTTGGATGTATTGATGGCGAACTGCAATGCTTTTTCAGCATCATAATCTCGAATTCCTTTTACATAGGCATCTGCTAATACCGATAAAGCAGGATTGCCAATCATACATCCGGAATAAGCATTCAAAAATTCCCAACGTTCATAGTAAGCATTCCCTGACTCCTCTGCCAATGTGATTAAAGAATTTAATTGATCATTTACTAATTCTGGATTAATAATTGTCTGTAAAGGGTATTGAGAACGGAATACATCCCAACCACTAAAAATACTACGCTTTTGAAAATCATCACTTTGATGTATTTTTTGATCACCACCAATATATCGCCCATCCACATCTGTAACAATCCTTGGATCAATCATCGTACGATATAAGGAAGTATAGAATACCGATTTTTGATCTTCAGTTCCTCCACTGACCTCAACTTTGGATATTGCCTCATTCCATGCCTTTCTTGCCTGATTACGAATATCATCGAATCCCTTACCTTCCATTTCATGTTTGAGATTCCTGGCTGCCCCAGGTATATCAACAAATGAAATTCCCACCTGAAGGTTGACTTCTTCTCCCTGTTTAGTTTCAAACTCACTAAAGAAACCCAAATGTTTCCCCTGTATTTCTTTTTGATCCTTAATAATAGAAGCCTTTGCAACTTGGCTCAAGTAAGGTATAGACACAACCTCATCTAACTTGCGAACCCAACTATCTGGAATATCAGCTGACCAGAATCCATAATTTTTTATAGGCTTATCAAACTTAGCGTGAAAAAATAAAGTATAATTTGCTTTTCCTTCACCATTTCCCCATCCACCACCATCTGGCGTACATTTCATCCATCCTTCAATCGTATATTCATCTAAAACTTTAACGTATTGTTCGGTCGAAGTACCACCTACGCGGCGTGCTAAATCTATCTGTATGCGGGATTGCTTATGCTCTGGAAAAGTAAACCTGATCATTCCACTATGTGGAGAGGCTGTAGTCTCTACTTTGATGTTGTAACGATTTAAATCTACGCTATAATACCCTGCTTGAGCGATCTCTGTATCTTTGTTATAAATGGAACGATACCCATGAATGCTGCCATCCTCTTTTCCTGCAATGGCATGAAATTCGCCTGTGGTTGGCATGACCAGGAAATTTCCCAAATCACCATACCAACCAACGCCACTCATTTGAGTCATAGCAAATCCTTCAATCGTTTTATGCTCATAGCTGTAACCAGGACTGTTATCTCCTCCAGTAATTGTATTTGGGCTAACCTGCACCATACCAAATGGAGTGGTAGCCCCCGGAAATGTTTTACCTAAACCATGGTAGACGCCTGCTGCACCAACACTGGTGCTCGCACCAATGAAAGGATTGATATAGTCAACAGGATCCTTTTCCTTGCTCTGTCTTCTACTTCCACAGGCAGAAAATACCAAAAGGACTAAAATTAATAGACTAATTAATTTTTTATAAATCATAATACTTGATTATCTCTTAATGCTTAATGTTTTAAAACCGAATTGAGGAATTTCTAAATAAAACTCAGTTTGATTCCCCTTGATTTTAAAGACTTGATCTTTTACCTTTCTACCATCCAAATAAACTTCTGTCAAAGATTTAACAGGTATATTTATCTTAATTTTTTGTTTATTCTTTAAACCATTAGCATTATAAAAACGTACTTTCACTTCCTGTTCAATCTCCTGTAAAGCGGAGATTTCAAAGCCATCATCTTCCATCATGATAAACTGTCGATTCTCTACATTTATATTTGATTGATAAACAGCATAAAGAGGCTCATTCCAGGCATTGCTCTGCTCAGAAATCCCAGATTTCGCCCAATTTAAATGATGTGGAATCAAGGCGTACTTCATATGTAAAGGCTCTGTAATTCTGTAATCCATACCCCATAGCCCAACTCCTGAATACTGAGCGGTTAAACCAATAGGCATATCAGGGCCATGTACATAACTACTGGTATGATCCGTTAGAATTGCTAATCCAGTTTGGTTCCTTTCATCATAGGCATCCAACCAATTCAAGATAACATTGTGCTTTATATCATCCCACCGTCCAAAATAGCTGCTGTCCAACTGGCTTTTGGTCACATCAAATGGCGCATTTTTATAAAATTGCTGTTGCTTTAAATTTGTAGGGAATAAAACTTTAAGCTTATAACGGTCATCCGTAAATGCTCTTCTATTATCCGTCCAATTATGCTTTTGCTCGTATTCTCCGATACGGACATTTTCACTCCAATTGATCTTAAGATCCACATCGATTCTATTTTCTCCAGTTTTCAAACTTATGATCTGAACAAAATCATCACCTGCTATTTGTCCCTTTATTGCCAAACGTTTTTCTAGCAGATTATCCTGAAGAATCTCAAAGCTCACTTCATGATCTTTGGAAGAATGATATTTATTTTCCAGAAAAAAGTGTCCTGAGATCTCATTAAAGGAATACTCTTCATCCGATTGAATATATTCTTTGTTTTGAAGTGATTTGGCAATTAAGCTCTTAATAACCCCACCACGTTTTTTATCCAATTTCAATCTGAGATGCTCGTTCTCCATGATACAGTTTCCTTGATCATCAAAGCGTATGGATTTTTGTGATTCTTGGGGGCTTTCCAATTCAGCAATTCGATAAGTAGCGTACGCTAAGCCTTTAACAGAGGCAACGAAATTAAGCTTCACTACTTGGCCATCATGTTCGATAAAACTTGGAACCAGATTACCGTGGCTATCATACACGGCAATATTTTGAGTTTGCTGTGGTACATCCACTCTCACCAATTCCTTTCTCTCATGTCCTAATGTATTGTACACTCGAACGGCACTTGAAGACTTTGAGCCATTTTTATTTTTTGAGCTTGTTTTAACTGCTTCTAAAATCATTTCTCTAGACTCCTTTACAGAAAAGGCGGTCCATTCCTTAATTGCATCTGCCCAGGATTGATTAGCATTAAGCCTATTGTAGGGGACAATCCAAGAATCGTGATGTTGTGCCATCATCAACGTCCTCCAAGCTTCAGATAAACGAGGCTGTTCAATTTGATACCCATTTTCCATAAAAGCCATTGTACTGATTTTTTCAACCATTGAAAGTGCATTTTCAGCCTGCCGAACCTGTTGAGCAATCTTTTGAAGAACTTGGCTTCCCCACATTAAGTTTACTAATATATCTTCTTGAGAGAGTCGCCAATTTACCGTGCTCATTTTAGGAGCATAATTATTAAAGTATTCAGTCCAGGTTAAGTAGGTAGAACCATTCTTTATTTGATTTCCAGTACCCAACCATGGGCCATTTTTCCATCCAGCATCTTGATAACACATTCCTACAGGATTTAATATCCCTTGATTTCGAGCGCTCTGAATAAAATTTATTGAGTTGTTCCAAGCAGTGGTTTGCCATGTAGAATTTTCCTCCAAGGCCTCACTTTCATAACGAGGAACCGTTAGAATAGACGTTCCGTCTGGCCCTACCCAATTCAGGATTTCACCTCCAAAAGCACGGGTATATCCACCCCAAAGAGTATTCGGACATTTTAGAACAGCATACTGTATCCCAAATTGCTTTAAAATCTGGGGCAAACTACTCGTAAAGCAAGGCTCTTCTACTGCGTATGTTGTAAACTGTAGATTGTGGAAATGTTTACGATGTTTGGCCATTCCATAACTAAATTGACGAATAATACTCTCGCCAGAAATATTGTAAAGGTAAGGTTGAGCATAAGTTGGATTTGTAAAATCCATACGCTCTGATACAGCCCATTCTTGTATCGATCGATATCCAGATGGATCTTTTACTAAGACAGTATCCCAAGTTTCTGGTTCAATCTCCATCCCTATTCTCCATTCAGGATATGCCTTTAAAGAATCAACCATAAATTGAGTTACCCACATTGGGTAATGCCCATAAATTCCACCATGAAATCCGTCAACAAAATAGTTCTTTTGTGCTATTGCGGACAATGTTAAGCCTGAGAGGCATAATCCCAAAACGATGTCTTTAATGCTCATATAAAGAATTATTTCGAAATTTGCACTAAAGAAAAATGACGAGTTTGAGGTTTATTGACCCGGCGAATAAGGTCCAGCAAGCCATCCATTTCTTGCTTCCATGCCTGTCTTATTTCTGGATGCATTGCTTTAGCATATAGATCCCGCTTTGCACGGAGCCAACCATCATTAACTACATGTTTATCCATCACCTCAATTGCCTTCCGGTTATCTGCATTCAACAATCCTTTGGGCTGAAAGAAGTTGTACTGTACCCATGCTAAATCCCGAAACCTACGTTCGATTTCCCAACGTTCCTCGTTCAAATACATTACTTTTAAAGCTTGTTGATATTGTGGAGTTTGTGACAATTCGGCCAGATTAATTCCAGAAGCGAGTTCCTCAGCACGGTATTCACCTATAACTTCTTCATCTATGCGTAAAAGGTAGTTACCTTTTAAGCCTGAAACCTTCAATATCTCCTGATTCATCTCTTGCATAAAAGGAACCACTTTCAATGCATCATATTGTGAATACTTAGCTCCCCAGCCTCTTGCTGTAGTATCTAAGGGGTAGGGTAAAGCGTCTGCCAGATAATCAAATGAAAAACTTT
>JBEBTR010000051.1:0-21193 GCA_040393725.1 Sphingobacterium endophyticum
CAACAAGATTGTCAGAGATTTTGGAATCGCAACTGTAATCTGGGGGATCGTCGGAATGACTGTCGGGCTAATTGCAGCCTTACAGTTAGTATGGCCAGAGATGAACTTTGGTCTTCAATATTCCACATTTGGACGTATCAGACCATTACACACCAATGCAGTAATCTTTGCCTTTGTAGGAAACGCCATTTTTATGGGGGCATACTATTCGATGCAGCGGGTGTTAAAGGCCAGGATGTTTAGCGATTTACTTAGTAAGATCCACTTCTGGGGATGGCAATTAATCATTGTAGCCTCAGCAATTACCCTTCCATTAGGTCTTACCAGTTCACATGAGTATGCTGAAATGGAATGGCCAATTGACTTAGCGATTACCATCATCTGGGTGGTTTTTGGAATTAACATGTTTGGTACCATCATCAAACGTAGAGAAAGACACATGTATGTTGCCGTATGGTTCTATATTGCTACTTTCGTTACGGTTGCTGTACTCCACATTGTTAACTCCATCCAAATGCCAGTAGGTTTATGGAAAAGTTATTATGTTTATTCAGGTGTTCAAGATGCATTAGTTCAATGGTGGTATGGTCATAATGCTGTTGCATTCTTTTTAACGACTCCATTCTTAGGTATGATGTATTACTTCTTACCAAAAATGGCTAACCGTCCTGTTTATTCCTATAAATTAAGTATCCTTCACTTCTGGTCCTTGATCTTTATCTATATCTGGGCTGGACCTCACCACTTATTATATACCTCACTTCCAAGTTGGGTTCAATCTTTAGGGGTAGTATTTTCCATTATGCTTATTGCACCAAGTTGGGGTGGTATGATCAATGGTCTATTAACCTTACGTGGTGCTTGGGATAAAGTAAGAACAGAACCTGTTCTTAAATTTATGGTCGTTGCCTTAACATGTTATGGTATGGCCACATTCGAAGGTCCGATGCTATCCTTGAAACAAGTTAATGCAATCGCGCACTTTACGGACTGGATCGTCGCTCACGTACACGTAGGTGCTTTGGGTTGGAACGGTTTCATGACCTTTGCTATCCTTTACTGGTTAATCCCTAGAATTTATAAAACGCAATTGTACTCTAAGAAATTGGCTAATACCCACTTCTGGATTGGTACACTAGGTATTTTATTCTACGCTATTCCAATGTATTGGGCAGCAGTTGTTCAAGGTTTAATGTGGAAAGACTTTACACCTGAAGGCGTATTGAAATATCCAAACTTCCTTGCTACAACATTAGAAATTCTTCCGATGCACATGATGCGTGCCGTAGGAGGTGTATTGTACTTGTCAGGAGTTATCTTGATGACCTATAACTTGATCAAAACGGTTAAATCTGGGTCTTTACAAGCGAACGAACCAGCTGAAGCACCAGCATTGAAACCAATTGAAAAAGCTGAACCATCGGCACACCGTCGTCTTGAGCGCAAACCAATCCTATTTATGGTGTTGTCTTTGATCGCTATCCTGATTGGTGGTATTGTTGAAATGATTCCAACTTTTACCGTTGCGAACAATGTTCCGAAGATTGCTTCAGTGAAACCATATACAGCATTGGAATTAACAGGACGCGATTTATATATCCGTGAAGGCTGTGTAAACTGTCACTCACAAACCATTCGTCCATTCCGTTCTGAAACTGCCCGTTATGGTGAATATAGTAAAGCAGGTGAGTTCGTATATGACCATCCATTCCTTTGGGGTTCAAAACGTACAGGACCAGATCTTCACCGTATCGGAGGTAAATATCCACACAAATGGCACTATGACCACATGCTGGATCCTACGATCACTTCACCAGGAAGTATTATGCCGCCATATCCTTGGTTAATTGAACAAGATATTGACTTTAAATATCTAACTGGCAAAATGAACGTGATGAAGAAATTGGGAGTGCCATATTCAGATGCAGAGATTAATAATGCTTTAGCAGATGCAGAAGCACAGGCACAAGCCATTGTTAAAGACTTGGCAGCAAATGATGTTGAGGTAGAACCTAACAAGGAGATTGTAGCGATGATTGCTTATCTACAAAGAATGGGTACAGATATTAAAGCTGAGCCTAAAAAAGCAGATGAAGCGGAAAAAGCGGCTGGAACAAATTAATGTAATACAAAAAAGAAAGAGCTATGTGGAAGCAAATCACAAACTTACATGGAGATGAAATCTATTTGATCATCTCGATGTTAATCTTCTTAACCTTCTTTATTATGGTGGGCATCATGATATTTACCATGAAAAAAAGCTTTGTGGATTACATGAAAGGGTTGCCATTTGAAGAGTCTGAAAAACAGAATGATAATTTATCTGAATCTGAACGTATATGAATTTAGTATTAATAATGAGCAATGCAGTATCAGGGACGCTAGTAGCGATTGGTACAGGCAATTTATATAACGATCTCTTCTACCTGGCCGTATTTATCGTTCTGTTAGGAGTATTGGCAGCAGCGATTACGATTAATAAGGCGTTGAGATCCATGTTGAAGGTGACTATGCCTGAAGCAGTAAAGGAAGAAGAAAGACTTGCTGCTGAGAAAAAAGTTGCTAGAAAGAACTATTGGAGAAGTGCATGGAATTATTTCATGGGATTAAAACCAATAGAACAAGAAAAGGACCTAGTTATCAAAAACCATGAATATGATGGTATTGAGGAGTTAAATAATCCAATTCCAGTTTGGTTTAATGCATTGTTTTATTCGACGGTCGTATTCTCGGTAGTTTATTTATTGATTTACCAGGTAACGGGAATTGGCTTAAACCAAGATCAAGAGTATGAACGTGAGATGGCTAAAGCAGAAATTGCGAAGCAAGAATTTTTAGCACAATCTGCAAACCTTTTTGATGAGAACAGTATTGAGGTGGATGAGACAGGTACCTTAGCTGCGAATGGAAAGGCTTTGTTCACTACGAACTGTGCGGCATGTCATGGTGCTACAGGAGAGGGAACAATAGGACCCAACCTTACCGATAGATTTTGGTTGCACGGTGGTGAGATTAAAGATATTTTCAAAACCGTGAAATATGGTGTTCCTGAAAAAGGAATGGTTCCATGGGAACAAACCTTAACTCCTGCACAGATTGCAGAGGTAAGTAACTTCATTATCACTTTAAGGGATACAAAACCTGCAAACCCTAAAGGTGCTGAAGGAACTGAAGTGGTGAAGTATGAAAGTGAAGGAGGGGCTGGCGATGCTGCAGCGGAACCTGCTGCTGCGGATAGTACAGCAAATCAATAAACAATAAAAAATCATGGGAATAGTAGTAAATGACACAATCCAACCAAACCAACCTGATAACTCGAAAAGAAAATGGATTTACGCTAAAAAACCTAGCGGGAAGCTGTATAATTATCGACAGGTTGTTGGATACGGTTTACTACTATTCTTCTTTTTAGGTCCTATCCTAAAAATAAATGGAAACCCTTTTTTGATGTTCAACGTCATTGAAAGGAAGTTTTCCATCTTTGGAAATATCTTCTATCCTCAAGATTTTCACATTTTTCTTTTTGGAATGTTGATAGTCATGGTCTGTATCGTATTATTTACGGCGGTCTATGGTCGGGTTTGGTGTGGATGGACCTGTCCCCAAACAATCTTTATGGAACTCATATTCAGAAGGATTGAGTACTTAATCGAAGGGGACTGGACTCAGCAGAAAAAACTTAACGAAGGCCCTGACACAGATGCAAAAGCTTGGAAGAAAGTTTTAAAGCATGGGATCTTTCTATTGATCTCGTTCATTATTTCAAATTTATTTCTCTCTTATATTATTGGTTTTGATGCACTCGTTAAGATTGCCACTGACCCAATAGATCAGCATTTGGTCGGTTTTATATCAATCTTGGTGTTTACTCTCGTGTTCTATTTTGTTTTTGCATATGTAAGAGATATTGTATGTACCAAGATTTGTCCATATGGTAGACTGCAAGGGGTATTGTTGGATGAAAATTCCGTAACCGTAGCTTACAATGTTGCTCGTGGGGAACCAAGAGGAAAACTGAAAAAGGGTGAAACAGAAGACAAAAAAGGAGATTGTATTGATTGTCATCTATGCGTGCATGTTTGCCCAACAGGAATTGACATCCGTGATGGTATTCAGTTAGAATGTGTTTCCTGTACAGCATGTATTGACGCATGTGATGCAGTTATGGAGAAAATCAATAAGCCGAAAAGGCTGATTGGATTCTATACTTCCGCAGAGGCTGAAGGAAAAGAAACAGAAAAAATTGGAAAGCAGAGAAACACGCGTGCCATTGTTTATACAGGAATTCTTGTGGTTTTAATGGCGATTTTTGGATTTATGATCTTTAGTCGTTCAGATGTTGATGGAAGGCTTTTAAGAGCAAAAGGAAGCACCTACCAGAAACGTGATGATGGAACGGTTACTAACCTTTATACCCTAGAAGTCCTTAATAAAACCAACAAAGATTTAGATTTTGATCTTGTTAGTGCTACGGAAGGGATAAAAATTCAGGTCGTAAACCCTATTTCTCATTTGGCAAGAGAAGGAAGTGCTAAAATTAGTCTATTTTTGATTTCAGATTTGAAGTCCATCAAAAAATATAAGACGGACGTGAAGGTTGATATTAAAGTGGGGGATAAAGTTTTGGAAACTATGGAGACGACATTCATTGCGCCTCCAGCAAAAAAATAGAATGAACTGGGGATATAAAATAGTTTTTGGTTTAGGAGCATTTATGCTTTTTATCATAGGAGCAGGTATTTACATGGTAAGTCATGATTCAGATACATTGGTTGAATCCGACTATTATGAAAAGGGGTTGAATTACGATGAAACCTTTCATAAAAAAGAAAACCTTCTGAATGACGATGCCAAGCCAAAGATTCAGATGTTAAAGGATACCTTGCTGATTAAATTTTCTGCAGCAGGAAATAAAGGCAGTTTGAATTTTAAGCGTTTGGATGATAAAACCCATGATCAACAAATTCCATTTTTCACGAAGGATAATCAATTCAAATTACCGGTAAGCAGTTTTAAAAAGGGGAATTGGAATTTAGAGATTGACTGGGTGAATGCTGATAAAACCTATATATCAGATCACGCAGTATTTATTCAATAAGATGACATATCATTATTTAGCGTTTTTTATGGGTCTATTGGGCAGTATTCACTGTGCAGTCATGTGCGGTCCACTATTGCTTGCAGTTCAAGCAGGGCAGCAGATCTCTTGGAAAACAACGCTAAATAAGTTAATCTATCAATTAGGCAGAATCTTAACTTATGGTTTTCTGGGTTTAATTTTGGGGGCAATAGGAAATGTTGCGGCTATTCAGGGTTGGCAACAAGGATTTAGTTTAGTTACCGGAGTAATTTTGTTTGGTATTGGCTTATTTTACATTTTTGGTAAAAGTTCTTCCAGCATGGCGAACATTCAAACGAAAGCAATTCAGCCTTTTGCAAAGTTTATGAGTAAATGGCTATACCGTCCAGGTGGAAGTTTTGTTGCCGGGATTCTTAATGGAGTTTTACCATGCGGTATGGTTTATATGGCTTTAGCCTCCGCTGTAAATGCAGATTCCTTGGAAAATAGTTTTTTATTTATGGTGCTATTCGGTTTAGGTACCTTGCCGCTGCTATTGTTGTTTTCGTTCGCGGGCAATTTTCCCAAAAGAGTATTTAAAAAAGGTTTCAGCACTGTACTTCCTATTTTATTCCTTCTCATGGGAGTATGGTTTATTTTACGTGGGGCAAATTTAGATATCCCATATCTAAGCCCATTATTGCATGTTGAAGGTGCGATGAATTGTGCTTAATCAAAGATTTTAGCTTCTTGAGTTTATAAATTGATTTTCTTTACTATCTTGTATTGAAAGTTTATTGGTATGCACTAAAACATTGCCATTAAAAATTGGTTATTCAGTGAAAGACCATCTATGCAGGAACACATTCAGGCTGTCATAAAATTTCTAGAGCTTTGGGGCTGGATCCCATTGACCATCATGTATGTGGGAGTTATCATCACCATTCTCATCGAAAATCGAAATCCAACTAAAACCATTTCCTGGGTATTAGTTATTGTATTTATCCCTTTTGCTGGTTTAATTCTGTATTATCTTTTTGGACAGAAGTTCTCAAAGGTCAAGAAACTGAAACGGATTAATCAGGAGCAGACGCTGAGGTTAAAAAAAGAATTTCAAAGGTTGGAACCATTGATGCAATGGTCCATCAGGAATATTCAAAGCAAAATCGGAGACTTGTCAAGGGTATATTCTTATCTAAAAAATGAAAAGCTATCTACACCGACACTTAATAATGAAGTAACGTTATTGGTGAATGGGGAGCAGATGTTTCCAGCATTATTGGAAGCTTTGGAATCCGCGAAACACTCCATCCATATGGAATTTTACATTTTCGATGTGGATAATATCGGGATGGAAGTTCTCAATCTATTGGAACGGAAAGCATCTGAAGGAATTATCGTCCGGCTGATTGTTGATAGTTTCGGATCGCCTAAATTAGTTCGATACATGCGCAAGAGGAAAAAGGAAACCAAGATAGAATTTGAAGTGTTCTTACCTGTTACCTTTACTTCTTTAGCCAACAGCAATTATCGAAATCACCGCAAAATTGCGGTTATTGATGGATTCACCTGTTTTATTGGGGGAATTAATATATCGGACAGATATAGAAATCCCAATGATTTTGGCCTATATTGGCGGGATACATCTGTTAAGATTGTGGGAAATGTGGGTACGATGTTTCAAATCAGTTTCTGGAACCAATGGAACCAAACGGATGGAAAATCTTTCAAGTTGGATGAGGGATATTTGCGAGAAACCCCAGTTGTTACCGATCAGCTTTCTGCTGTTGCCATCGCTTCGAGTGATCCGGGTTCAATAGGTCCATTTAATATGGAAGCTTTATTGATTAGTATTGGTGAAGCTAGCCATAGCATTAAATTATGCACTCCATATTTTATTCCTTCAGAAGAATTGTCAACTGCCTTGAAAACGGCGGCAGCTGCCGGTGTTGAAGTGGAATTAATGATTCCAAAAGAGGGTGATTCCTGGTTCGTTCAACATGCGACTTATTCATATCTTAAACCTTTACTAGAACGTGGGGTTAAAGTTTATCTTTATAAAAAAGGTTTTTTGCATGCAAAGACATCTATTATAGATGGAAAAATAGCCTATGTAGGAACGGTAAATCTGGATTTTCGGAGTTTTTACATTAACTATGAAGTAGCTGCAGTTATTTCCAATAAAGATTTCTGCCAGGAAATGGAAAAACAGTTTGAAATTGATAAACAAAACTCTGAACAGATTTCAATTAAGGATTGGAAAAATAGAAAAGCATGGAAGCGTGGATTTGATTCGCTCTGTCGTTTGCTAGCGCCTTTACTGTAAGTATCTGTTAAATTTCCCTAACTACTTATCTTGTTCCCTAAAAATTCAATATATTTAGCTTTTTCAAAACTGAATATTGATGAATCTAATAAATCGTATACTTTTAGCCGTAGTACTATTTACCTCTATACTCCATATTGCTGAAGCTCAAGTAAAACCCACTATTCCAATCAATACTGCTGTTGAAAATGCTCAAAAATACTTTTCAGTCTACCCGGTAGAAAAAGTGCATTTACATTTTGATAAGCCGTATTATGCTGTTGGGGATACATTATGGTTTAAAACTTATCTGAATACCAATCTTTTCAACTATGATCCTAGTAAAATCGTCTATGTAGATGTTATTAACAGCAAGGATTCGTTGATTCAAACCTTAAGGGTTCCGATGAAAGAAGGAGCTGGGAAAGGGCAGTTGGTATTGGATCCTCAATTTTGGTCACAGGATAACTACCGTTTCCGTGCTTACAGCAAATGGATGATGAACTTTGATATGGGCTATTTCTATAATAAAGTTGTTCCAATCGGGGATGCTATCAACAAGAAATTGGGTGCCATAATTACGTATCAACAAGATGGTAGCAAAACCAAGGCAACCATCCAATTCAGAGGAAAAGAAGGACAATTGCTGGGAAGGAAAAAATTGAATTGGGAAGCCAATGATGGTTGGGATGCCTTTGATAAAGGAAAGGCAGAGACAGATGATCTTGGACGTATAACCATTAACTTAAATCATAAAGAAAAAGAGAAGTTTAAAAACGGACGTTTGGTTATTCAGCTAGAGGATACAGAAACATTGGTAGGTCAATATTCTTTATCGAATGCATATCAAGACGTTGATATTCAATTTTTCCCGGAAGGAGGAGACCTGATCTCTGGTATTGCGAAAAAAGTAGCTTTCAAAGCGATGGCATCTGGGGGTGCGGGTGTAGGAGTTAAAGGAAAAGTTATCGATAGTAAAAAGAAGGAGGTCGCAACTTTTGAAGATCTAGGACTGGGAATGGGGACTTTTAATTTAGTTCCAACATCAGGAGAGTCTTATAAAGCGGTTGTGACATTTGCTGATGGTCAGGAGAAAACTGTTGACCTTCCTGCAGTGCAGGATGATAAAATAAATGTGGTTGTTGGATCTGTTGATAAAGAGTTTATTAATGTAGGTTTAATGATGAATGACAGTTACTTTAATACCATTCAAAATAAGCCATATTATGTTTTTGGACAGCTTAACGGTCATTTAATCTATGCAGCTCAAGCTTCTATAAAAAGTGCTTCAGTTTCTGTTAAGATTCCTTTGAAAGAATTACCTAATGGTGTCGTTCAGATAACTTTAATGACTCCTGACGGTCAACCCGTATCCGAAAGATTAGTTTATATTCAACCTCAAGAACTTATCGGTATTCAGGTTTCAACCGACAAAACAGATTATGCTAGAAAAGATCTTGTAAAGATGAAGTTGAACTTGAACACGCATATCGATAGTTTGCCTGGTAACTTTTCAGTCGCTGTTATTGATGAAACCAAAGTTCCATATAATGATGATAATGATAAAGGAATTGTCAGCAATATGCTCGTAACTTCTGATTTGAAAGGATATATTGAAAAACCTAATTATTATTTTAACCCTAAAAATGAAAATAGGGCAGAAGCATTAGATGCCTTGATGATGACTCAAGGATTTAGGAGATTTGATTATAAAGACTTGGTTCAAGCAAAACTGCCACAGGTTAAATTTATGCCGGAACAGGGCATTACCATATCTGGAATTTTGCGTCAAAATACAGGTCGTACGCAGCCTAATGGTGGATTATTGTTAAATATTCCAGGTGCAGCTATTAAAAAGGATGCATATACCGATAATTCTGGTCGATATGTTTTTGAAAATCTGGTGTTCACAGATTCCTTGAAAGCGACTTTAAATGCAAGAGGAAATGACAACTTCAGAAGTTTAGTTATTACGTTAGATCCTACGTTGTTCCCGGAAATAGATCAGAATAATCCAAATAAAGCCGGGGCTGTACAGAATATCGACCAGAACTTAGAAGCCTATTTGGACAATAGCAAAAAAGAATTCAGGACACACAATCTAATTGAGGAAGTTGTGGTGACGGCGACTCAAGAGAAAAAACAGACGAGTAAGGATTTTTCTGCCTTAACAGGTTTATCCATGCCTGAACATCGTATTGAGGGAAGTAGGTTCAATGGTTGTAATGTCTTGAGTATGTGTTTGAATACCATGTTGACCGGGATAACCTTTGATGTAAACACACAAAAGTATTACATCACAAGAAATTATAATCAAGGGAGTAGGGTGCCGGTTCAGTTCTTCCTGAACGGTATGCCTATTGATGAACCTTCTATTAATTCCATTCAGGTGGCGGAGATTGAAGCAATTGAGATCTTTATGCGTGATGATTTAGGAACAGTAAGAAATCTGTACAACAATGATGGTGTTGTTTCGATCATTACTAAAAAGGAGAAAAAACAACCAAGAATGACGATGTCTCAAATTGAAGCCATGTTACCGAAGTCTAATGTAATTGATTTCTATCCATTAGGCTATGTAAAAGAGCGTAAATTTTATGAGCCTAAGTATGCAACGCCGGCTACGAAAAATACGAATGACTTTAGAACAACGGTTTATTGGAATCCAGATATCCGTGTAGATTCAAAAGGTGAAATTAACCTGGAATTTTATAATGCAGATGGTGTTGGAAAATACAAAGTAGTCGTGGAAGGAAATGACCTACAAGGTAATGTGGGCAGACAGATTTACTATTATAATGTGAAATAATAGCAGAGTTTTCTGTATAAAGACAATTATAGAAAAGGTCAGGATCATTCCTGACCTTTTTTAATTGATGATGTAGTTTTAACTTTCATGTTCAATAGAATTGCCATAATAATAAAGACAATTCCAAGGATAGAATAGATGTTGTAGGATTCATCGAAAAGCAGGTAGCCAAATCCTAATGCATATACTACACCTAAATAAGTCAAACTAGCAACTTTTGATAGATTAGCAGTTTGATAGGATAGGGTCATATAATATTGGGCTAATTGTGTCAGAATCCCGACTAAGAGCAAATAGAACCAATCCATGCCTTGGGGCATTTGCCAATGAAAGATGCTGTATATGCCTACAAATGGAATAGTTATTAATGGAAAATAAAAGATGATGACCAAGGGATGTTCCGAGGTTTTGATCTTAGCGATAATGTTATAGGCTATCGCTGCGAATAAGGCCGCTAACAATCCGATGATCAGGTCCAGATTGGATATTCTTGTATCGAATCCCTTTAACATGAGCACCCCTGCGATTGCCAAACCAAAGAATAAAAATTGGATAGGTCTTACAGGCTGCTTGACAATAAAGATTCCCAAGACCGCAGTGAATAGGGGTGCGGTATAATTAATAGTAACAGCAGAGGCTAATGGAATGTTCTGAAGGGTATAAAAGGATCCAATAAGTCCCAAACATCCTGCAATTCCCCTTGCAATCAGGAGTTTTTTATTGGTTCCAAGTAAGGGGATTCGCTTTTGTTTAAGAATGACATAGGTAGCGACTAAGCTTATAACAGATCGAAATAAGACCACCTCTAAAGTAGGCAAATGGGAAACAAACTTCACGCAGACATTCATTAAAGCAAAGAAGAAGCCTGCCAATAACATATATTGGATGCTTTTGTTGTCCTCCACTATTGTACTTCTTGATCAGTATGTTTTTTGACTACCTCTCGGATACCCGTTTCAGGATCAATTTCAAGTTCGGTTTGTTTGACGAGAACGGCAAATGAAGCCGGCTGAATGCCCTTGCCGTATTTAACAGCATATTCCTTTGTAAACTCCGCACCAAAGTAAAGAATGGCTGAAGAGTAATAAACCCAAGCCAAGAGAATGATAATGGATCCAGCAGCTCCGTATGAGCTGGCTGTAATGTTTTGAGACAGGTAAAGGGAGATTAAATATTTTCCTAACATAAATAGAAGGGCAGTGAATATTGCACCTCCTAAGATATCCTTAAAGCGTACCTTCGCATCAGGAAGAAAGGCATATATAATTCCAAAAAGAGATGAAATCACCAAGAAAGTAATCGCTGTGTTTACCCAATCTATTAAGTTGATATCCCAATTGTCCATAAATTGGTTAAAGTAACTGGTCATCACACCAATTAAGCTTGAGATAATCAAAGAGGCCAATAGAAGGAATACAAGACCTAAAATCATAGAGAACGAGATCAACCTATTGATGATCATCTTCAACCAGCCCTTTTTAGGTTTAGGTTTTACCTTCCAAATAGAATTGATGGAATTTTGAATATCGATGAAGATTGTGGTCGAGGTAAACATTAATGTAGCAGCACCGACGATGATACCAATATTGGATCTACTGGATAAAGAGAGATTGTGTACGGTGGATTCAAGCAAGGTGGCAATTTCCTTTCCAAACAATTGGTTCAGTTCATCGATTACTTGTTCCCTTGCACCCTCGGTACCATCCAGCGCACTACCATAGAAAAATCCGAGTGTCCATGTTAGAATCATTAAGAGCGGACCAATTGAAAATACCGTATAATACGCTAATGAAGCACTTAATTTCATGCAGTTATCATCAATAAAAGCATTTCCTGCATTGATAAGTAAACCCCAGAATTCTTTGATCTTTACCCAGATTCTATTTAACATAAAAAAAATTATTCGGAATAGATTGTTTTGATAATGTCTTCATTTTTCTGCAAGATTACTTTACGTTTAAGGCTTAATTTTGGAGTTAACTCGCCAGCGTCGATGCTCCATTCCTTTGGTAAAAGCTTAAAACGTTTAATCTGCTCCCAGTGGCCAAAGTTAGCCATAGATTGGGAAATTATCTGTTCATATTTTGATAATATCTCTTCATTCTTGATTAAATCCTCTTTCGATTGAAAAGATATACCCTTGTGATTTGCATATTTTTCTAGTTCTTCAAAAGCTGGGACGATCAATGCGGCAGGGAATCTTTGATTTTCACCAATAACCATGACCTGTGCGATTAATGTAGATTCCATGAGCTTATTTTCCAAGACCTGAGGTGCCACATACTTACCGCCGGCAGTTTTGAACATCTCTTTCTTACGGTCTGTAATTCTTAAGAATCCATCTGGAGTTAATTCCCCAATATCACCGGTATGAAGATATCCGTCTTCTGTAAATGCTTCCTTAGTTGCCTCTTCGTTCTTATAATAACCGCTGGTCACACTAGGTCCTTTGACAAGTATTTCACCATCCTTAGCAATCTTGACGTCCAGATTACTCAAGACCCGTCCTACAGTTCCAAATTTTACATCTTCTTCCTTCCATGAATTAACAGCAATTACAGGAGAGGTTTCTGTTAGGCCATATCCTTCAAGGACTTTAATGCCAGCTGCCCAGAAAACACGTGCAAGCCTCTCTTGAAGTGCCGCTCCACCTGAAATAATCAGCTTAATGTTTCCACCTAAAGCTTCCTTCCATTTTGAGAAGATTAATTTACGGGCAATTCCTAATTGAAAATTATAGAATGCGGAATTCTTATTTGGCTCCTGATAACGTAGGCCTAAGTTTAAGGCCCAGAAAAACAAAGACTTTTTAATTCCGGTTAGATTTTTCCCTTTTTCTACAACCTTATCATATACTTTTTCAAGAACACGAGGTACTGTCGTGAAAAGATCAGGTTTAACTTCATTGATGTCAACAACAATATTGTCCAAGTTTTCAGCATAATAAATCTGAACTCCTTTGGAAAAATATAGATAAACGACCATTCTTTCGAAGATATGGCATAAAGGTAGAAAGCTTAATGATTTTTTATATTCATCTGTAACCAAATGATTGCTAGCTTCAACATTGGCAAGAATGTTTCCATGTGAAAGATAAACTCCCTTTGGCTTGCCAGTCGTCCCAGAGGTATAAATCAAGGTTAATAAATCATCCAATTGAACGGCTTCTCGAAAGGATGAAAGATCCTGGTTACTTTGTTTTCCAAGTTCGATGACCTCATGGAAATTCTTTCTTCCAGATATTTCATCGAATGTAAACATCTCCAATTGAAGATTATTTTCTTGAAGTGCATGCTCTGCTTTTTTCGCAAGATCTTCATTGCTCACAAATAAAAGTTTAGCTTCCGCATCATTTAAAATATAGATAAGATCTTGATTGGATAAAGTAGGGTATAAGGGCACAGTTGCTACCCCTAGCTGATTACATGCAAAGTCTATAAAGTTCCATTCCGGACGGTTTCCAGACATTAAGGCAACGCGGTCACCCTTCTTTATTCCTAGTGCCAATAAACCCTTGCTGATATTATCTACGATCTCTACAAATTCATTTGTGGAATAGGTCTTCCAACCCGTCTTTGAGCGCCCAGCAACCATGATATCTTTAGCAAATTCCTTCTGATAGTTACTGATTAAATCACTTAATCTTTTATAATTGCTCATAATAATGTTTCTCCCCGTAAAAATACAAAAATTGGTTATATATACTGTTGGTCTTTACTAATATATCATTTTTTAAAGAAAAACTATGCTTGCAGAATAATTTTTGACTTTAAACATACCTAAAATCAGTTTTTACCGTTAGGAAATAAAATAGTAAATTTGAACGGTTAGAAATAAATTTTCATGAAAAAAATCTTACAATTAACATTAGTTTTTATTGCCTTTATCGCATCTACAAATCTTGCAAATGCACAACTTCAAACACAACATGCCATTGGTGCTCGTTTCGGATCAGCAACAGGGATAACCTATCGCTATACAATGGCTCCAGAGCGTGCAATTGAAGGTATTTTAAGTATTCAAGGTAACTCTGAATACAGTAGATTCCGATTAGTTGGATTGTATGAAAATCACAGACCTTTGTACAATGATTTTACATGGTTCTGGGGTTTTGGTGGTAGTGTTGGTTCTTATACAAGCAAAGCCTTTACCAATAAAGAAGGTCAGCGCTTTGATAAATATTCTGAAATGGCATTGAGTATCGACGGTATCGTTGGTGTGGAATATAAAATTCCAGAAGCTCCAATCGCTTTATCATTAGATGCCAAACCTTATTTTGACTTTCTTCAAGAAAGTGGATTTAGAATTTGGGATGGTGTGGGATTCTCTATCCGATATACATTTTAGAGGATATGCAACAGAAATAGAATTTGAAAAGCGCCATATAATGGCGCTTTTTGTGTTTTTAATTATTTGTTCGGATCCACAGCTTCTTCAGTATCTACAGGATTGTGCTCTCGATAGATTTTTTCGCCTATAACTCCTTCGTCTCCTAAAGCCCGTCCTTTAATTAACCAGGATACTCCAAAAAGCAATAAAGCAGAAGCTTCAAAAACTAAAGTGGAATAGGGAAATAGTTTAAAAGGTACTAGAACAATACATAACAAGATTCCATAGCCACAGAATCTATAAATCTTATTTTCATTAAACATACTGACAGGTATATCGGTATTTGGCTGCTGACCGATGGTAAATACATTGATCGAAAGCATAGCGAAAATAAAAAAGAGAACTGCTGCGAAGCCATAGTGTAACCAAGTAAGACTAAAGTTAATGAGCGTACATTTAAGGCAGGAATCGGAAATTGGATCCGTTGGAATAAACGCTACTCCAAATGCCATAAAACCTGCGATGTTGGTAAGTATATTGTCGTTTTTTAAGATTGACCTATTTCCATTGCCTTTATAGCAAATCAAAAATAAACCCACTGCACATAAGGTACCTGTAAATATTTCGCGAAGGTTGGTGTAGTAGTAATGACTTATGGAAGGTTGTATCTTGGTGGAGAAAAATTTAAATAGAGAAAGCAATACTAGGATGGAAGGGAGAAAGATTCCTAAGTAACCAATTGCTCTGCGAAGTCGCCGGTATGCAAATAGATTATAGAATTGTATATTTTTCATAATATGTAATGGTTAGTCTAAACCTTTAAGGGTTAAAGGTTTATAGTCTGTTAGTTTACCGTTAAAATTAAGAAAAAATATAATTAAAACACTTTAATATCTATGCTGCATAACCTAGATATTAAAGTGTTTTATAAAATGAATTATAGAGAAAGCCAAAAATCTCCTAAAGCACTTTGTTCTTTCGTGCTATTTGGATTTCTTTCAATCACATAGGAAACTTTATCACTAGCTTTTAGACGTACAATTATTTCTCGAATTAAGCCATCTCTGGATACAAGGATATTTAAAGGGTCTCCTACTTTGCTAATCGCAATAGCTTGATCTAATTCCCGGCCTTGAGGATCCAATCGATTTCCATTTACCGCAATGATTTCATCATCAACATTTAACCCATCAACCCAAGCTGCAGAATTTCTGTCAATATTCTTGATAATTGTACGTGTATCTTGATGAGACACTTTAATTCCCAAACTTGGAGTTACAGTATCTCTATTTATGTCGATGAATTGAAATCCAATTTCATTGAAATATGCATTGTAGTCGATTTCTTCTGTGGTATAAACAGCATCAAAGATCTCTTTTAAAGATATTCCCGATACTTCCTCCGCTAGATCGAAAAACTCTTTTTCAGTTACTCCCCGGTTTTCAATTAAGTAGAATTTATTGTAAGCAGCCTTCAAAACATCATCCAATCTTTTTTGCCCTTTAGTCTTTGCGATGATACTGATGTCGATCATAGTCGCCAACATAGCTCCTTTGTTATAATATGAAATGCTGACATTGGCGGAGTTTTCATCCGGGCGATACTGTTTGATCCAAGTGTCAAAGCTTGATAACCCAACGGATTGTATTTTGTGGCCAGGACGGTTTAAGACAAGATTGAATTCAGAAACTAACTCATTCAAATATTCTTGCTCGTTTCTGAAACCACATCTACGCGTAATCAAGTTGTCGTAATATGCGGTAAAACCTTCAAAAATCCAAAGAAGAGGGGTGTAGTTTTCTTCTTCGTAATTGAATGGTCCCAGGTTAGCAGGTCTTAAACGTTTTACATTCCAAAGGTGGAAATATTCATGAGCCACTAAACTCAAGAAATTATTATAGCCAATATTGCTGATGTATGATGATCTGGAAGCTGCAAGAACAGTTGAGTTTAAATGTTCTAGACCGCCATGGGAATTCTGGTAGTTATGCGTAATAAAGACATACCGATCATTAGGGTTAGAGCCCCAAATATCAGTCTCTACTTCCACAATCTTTGTGATATCCGCTGCTAAGCGGTCTTTATCATATACTGCTGATCCAACCATGGCAAATTCATGGGGAATACCAGCCGCATTGAAAGTCCATACATCTTGGTTCCCAATTTCTAAAGGAGAATCGAATAAAATGTCGAAATTTTCGGCAAAGAATAAATTGACCTTACCTTCAACGAGCTCTAAACCAGTAGAGATCTTGCTCCATATTGATGGAAGTTCAACTTGAACGGTAGAAGAATGGTCAAGATAGCCATCTACATATAAAAATGTTCCGGCAGGGCTGATGAAAGCATGCTGATCATCTACAAAGTTTGTCCTGACTGATTTTTCAAAACTGTAAACGCGATAACTGATCTTTACTTGAGCGCCTTTGGAATTTAACCTCCAGGTATTTTTGTTCGTTTTATGAATGGCGATTTCATTTCCTTGTGCATCTTCAGCTTTAACCTGTTCGATGTTCTTGGCAAATTCTCGGATTAAATAGGAACCAGGTGTCCAAACTGGCATCTTCAGATCAAGATAATCTTGATCAATTCCGTCAATAATCATTTTAACCTCAACATAGTGTGCCTGAGGTTCTATGAAAGACAATTGGAAATGAATGTTACTATTACTCATAATTATTTAAACGTAAAAAGGGAAACCATGTTTGGTTACCCTTATTTTCTTTTATATACTTCAAATGTATAATCGAATTTATGCTTGTCGTCCTTACTGTGCTTATCTTGACTTTCCAATTCCCATTCAGATTCCGGTAAGTCAGGAAAGAATGCATCTGCACCTTCAATTTGAGTATGGACTCTGGTCAATAAAATTTCATCTGCTAAGGGGAAGGATTGTTTGAAAATCTCTGCTCCGCCAATGATAAAAATTTCCCTTTCATCGCGGCAATAATTTAATACATCTTGAATACTATTCGCAACATCAACATCTTCAGCTTTGAAATCATTCTGTCTAGTAATGATGATGTTTCTTCTACCCGGTAAGGCTTTTCCTATAGAATCAAATGTTTTTCTGCCCATTACGATGGTATGGTCCATTGTTTTAGCTTTAAAATATTTAAAATCATTCGGTAAATGCCATGGCATTTGATTGCCCTTTCCTATGGCGTTATTTTCGGATGCTGCAACAATAAATGTAACTTTTGGAAAACTCATTTATATGATTTGAATATTGAAATTTAAACGGCTACTGGTGCTTTAATGTGTGGATGATGCTCGTAGTTTTTCAGCTCGAAGTCCTCAAACTTAAAGTCGAAGATATCCTTTACCTCAGGGTTTATTTCCATTGTGGGAAGAGCTTTAGGTTCGCGGGAGAGCTGCAATTCAGTTTGTTCATAGTGATTGCTATAGATGTGCGCATCACCAAGTGTATGCACAAAATCTGCGGCTTCCATATCACAAACTTGAGCAACCATCATCGTTAATAATGCATACGAAGCAATGTTGAAGGGAACTCCAAGGAAAATATCTGCGCTACGTTGGTAGAGCTGACAGGAAAGTTGAGGTTTCATAATCCCTTTTTCCGGCTGAGCTGGAGCCACATAAAATTGAAAGAATGCATGGCAAGGAGGTAATGCCATGTTTTCGATTTCAGCAACATTCCATGCCGAAACAATGATGCGTCTGGAATCGGGTGTATTCTTAAGCTGATTGATTACTTGAGTGATTTGGTCGATATGACGGCCATCAGGAGTGGGCCAAGAGCGCCATTGAGAACCATAAACAGGTCCTAAATTACCGTTTTCGTCCGCCCATTCATCCCAAATGCTAACACCATTCTCCTTTAAATATTGGATATTGGTTTCACCTTTCAAAAACCAGATTAATTCGTGAATAATAGATCTTAAGTGAAGTTTTTTGGTGGTGACCATTGGAAAACCTTCCTTTAAATTGAAACGCATTTGATACCCGAAAACACTTTTTGTCCCTGTTCCAGTTCTGTCAGTTTTTTCAACACCATGATTGTAAACATGCTCGAGTAGATCTAAATACTGTCTCATATAGGTTTTTCCTTATTTTGTAATCTTACGAAGATACCCTTTTTTAAATCATCAAAATATCACAATTTTTCAACAACTAACAATTTGCCGCAATTTGTGTATTTTTGCAAAATATCATGGGAAAAAAAGTTGCTTTCTATACGTTGGGTTGTAAGCTGAATTTTTCAGAAACTTCCTCTATAGGTCGTATCTTTAAGGATGCGGGTTATGAATCTACGCCTTTTAACAGTGCTGCAGATGTTTATGTAATCAATACATGTTCGGTAACCGACCATGCAGACCGTAAGTGCCGAAAGGTGGTGAAGGAAGCCCTTAAGCATTCTCCAAATGCTTATATTACCATTGTAGGGTGTTATGCGCAGCTAAAACCGAAGGAAATTTCTGAAATTCCAGGGGTTGATATGGTCTTGGGTGCTGCTGAAAAGTTCAACATCATTGAACACATCAATGACCTGACAAAAAATGAAAAGGCAATTGTCCATAATGCGCCAATAAACGAAACCAATCAATTTGTTTCCGCATTCTCCATTGGAGATAGAACACGTACCTTTCTAAAAGTTCAGGACGGCTGTGACTATTCCTGTACATTTTGTACTATTCCTTTGGCAAGAGGGGCAAGTCGATCGGGTAAAATCGAAGATATAGTACGTCAAGCTGAAGAAATTGCAGCTTCTGGCGTGAAGGAAATTGTGTTGACAGGGGTTAATATTGGTGACTATGGTATCCGAGATGGAAAGCGTCAGGATCGCTTTGTCGATTTGGTTAAAGCATTGGATGAGGTTCAAGGAATTGATAGAATACGCATTTCAAGCATAGAACCAAACCTTTTGACCAATGAGGTTATCGAGTTTGTTGCTCAATCTAAAAGATTTGTTCCTCATTTTCATATGCCTTTACAGTCTGGAAACAATAAAGTATTAGCGCAAATGCGTCGCCGCTATAAACGTGAGCTTTATTGGGAACGAGTGGCTAAAATAAAATCCCTTATGCCAAACTGTTGTATTGGAGTGGATGTCATTGTTGGTTTTCCGGGAGAAACACGTGAAGATTTTATCGATACCTATAATTTCTTAAATGAAATGGATATTTCATATTTACATGTCTTCACTTATTCTGAACGTGAGAATACCATAGCTGCCCAAATGGAAGGTGCAGTTCCTGGTGCTCAACGGAGTGATCGCAGTAAAATGCTCCATATTTTATCTGAAAAGAAACGTCGTGCTTTCTATGAATCGCAATTGGGAAGCGTGGATGAAGTGTTGTTTGAAGGCGATATTAAAGATGGATTTATGCACGGATTCTCAAAGAATTATGTCAAAGTCCGTACAGCTTATGACCCTTTACTTGTCAACGAAGTAGTGCCAGTTAAGTTTATGAATATCTCAGAAAATGGAGATGTAGATATAGAAGAGTTGCCAGAAGTTTTGGCGCATTAATGAATTAACGAAATAAAAAAATAAGGCTGATCAATTGATCAGCCTTATTTTTTTATTATGCATTTCTTTTTCTGAAACTATCAAATTCTTTATGTAGTCGCATCAACTTAAAAGTTGAGCTTATCAATTCATTGGTTTCAAGGAGAATTGAGAAATACAGCCTGCTATTTTTAGGACTGTTTTCTGAAGTCCGAATACGATCAATCTGTTTGTCTAAAAGGTTGTTGATATATTCTTGAATATCTTCACGCTCTTTGATGATTTCGTCAATTTTCGAGAAGTCAAGTCGCTTATAGGTCATGTTAATTTTAGAGAACCATTCAGAAATTCGCTCCACCACATATTTCAGATCTTTAGATTGACTGAATCGCAAAGGTTTGTGATTGTTGTCTACATGTGAAAGGGCATTGGAATTAATAACTGCTACATTCTCAACCATATCTTGTAGGTAACCCAGCGAAATTATGTAATAACGACTTCCTTTGACCGAATTGTCATCTAGGTTTCGGATATAGTCATACATTGAATTATTCGTTGAATTAAGTTCGTTCTGAAGCTTTTTGACCAACTTTTTATTGTTCATTAAAGCATCTAGATCCTCTTTAATTAAAGAATCAATTGCTTCTTTAAAGAAAAGATTGGTTTTAGAAAAGGTCTCACTGATCTGTTGAGCACTGGTTTCTATAACTTGTTGAAGACCTATGATATCGCTCTTTTCAAGATTAAGTTCCTGTAGGGCTTTAGCTTTGATCTTGCGGTCATGGCTTTTTGCGTTTCTATAAAGTAAAAGAGCCAATACAATTAATGAAATAACAAAGGTTACAATTCCGCCTATTTTTAAGAAGAAGGCAAATATAACGGCTCCCGCGAATGCACAACCGGCAGTAACAAACCAACCTCCAATGACATGGAAAACACCGGATACACGATAAACAGCACTCTCACGTCCCCAAGCCCGATCGGCAAAAGCAGTACCCATGGCAACCATAAAGGTCACATAAGTTGTGGATAGGGGAAGTTTCATGGATGTTCCCAATGCAATCAAACTACTAGCAACCATTAGGTTCACCGATGCGCGGATCATGTCGAACATTGGTTCATCCTTTGATTTCTTTTTCTTTTTGTGTGCATTGAGCATTGGATTTTCAAATTTCTTATCCAAACTAGCCTGCAAAGTTCTAGGCATCAAATACGTTA
>JBEBTR010000052.1:0-21007 GCA_040393725.1 Sphingobacterium endophyticum
CGCATAGTATATTTGCCATCAAATGAAAGCGATTATCACATTTGTACTATTTTTCCTATTCCTTTTGATAAGGAGTGGTAATAGTCATGAGGTAATCAATCACTCTGATAGACCCGCTATCAGTTTTATGGAAAACCATGTTTTAAATATTAGTCCTCAAGGTAAGCATGATTTCCAACAATCAATCTTCTCCCAAGCAAACTCTAATGGAACTGGAAGTCATTCCAATCACATTTTGCTGGAGCAAGAATCTGAAGATTTTCAACTTTGGAAAGATTACCATCTTCAGATGGCATTTTATGCCTGTTTGATAGCTTTTACGTTTTTAATGCTTCTTCCAAAGAATTCTGTAAGAAGACCTAATGCGTATATTCTCAATAATAATTCCAATCCTATTTTTATTTCTCAACGCTCGTTGAGAATTTAGTATCCAAGATACTTCAATGGTCAAATGCATTTATGCGGTTGATGTAAAGGTATCTTAGAATATATTTTCTTAATACAACAACAATCTTCGTTGGCTATTGAATGTCCTTATCCCTCATTTGGGTCTTGTGCCCATTTTACATTCAAAATTTTAAAAAATATTAAATCAAAATGAAGAGAGTTGTAATGCTCATGAGCTCCTTGGCTATATTGTGCCAAGTTGCTTGCCGTGAAAAAAAAGAAGAAAAAGAGGAAGACTTTAAATTTACTGCTACCTCTCCGGCAGAAATTGACACAAGTTTTAACAAAGAGTATGTTTCCCAGATTAAATCTGTTCGCAACATTGAACTCCGGGCTTTAGAAAAAGGTTACCTGGAACAAATTTATGTCGATGAAGGTCAGAATGTTCGGAAAGGTCAATTGCTGTTTCGTATTATGCCAAGAATGTACCAAGCCGAATTAAACAAACAATTGGCAGAGGTTGATGTCGCTCAGATTGAAGTGCAAAATACCCAAAACCTATCCGATAAAAACATTGTTTCTCCTAATGAGCTTGCTATGGCAAAAGCCAAATTAGAACGGGCAAAAGCGGAGGCAGCAATTGCTAAATTGCATTTAACTTTTACAGAGGTTCGCGCGCCTTTCGATGGTACAATCGATAGAATTCCTTTAAAACTGGGAAGTCTCGTTGATGAAGGTGAGTTATTGACTACTTTATCTGATAACAGCCAGATGTTTGCTTACTTTAACGTATCTGAACCTGAATATTTAGATTATCAAAGAAATACAGCATCCCGCGGTGACAATCATGTTTCATTATTGTTAGCCAATAATGAAGAACATGATCAAAAAGGAATTGTGGAAACTATTGAAGGTGAATTTGATATTGAAACCGGAAATATTGCGTTCAGGGCAAGATTTCCAAATCCTAATAAATTATTGAGAAATGGTGAAACTGGAAAAGTTTTAATGACTGTTCCTATGAAACATGCCTTGCTTATTCCCCAAAAGGCAACTTATGAAGTTCAAGACAAAAAATATGTATTCCTTATAAATAAGGAAGGAAAGGTGATATCCCAACCTATCAAAGTAGGTGCTTCGTTACCGGACCTCTATGTGGTAGCCTCAGGGATTAGTAGCCATGATAGAATTCTTTTAGAAGGTTTACAGAAGGTTAAAGATGGTGAAAAGATAAAGTATTCTTTCGTAGAACCTAAAGAAGCTATCTCCAACTTGAAAATTAGAACAGAATAAGTAATAAGGAAATATAGAATAATCATGTTTAATAGATTTATTAATAGGCCAGTTCTTTCTATTGTCATTTCCCTTATCATCGTGTTCTTAGGGGTATTGGCCATGACACAATTGCCAGTTACACAATTTCCATCGATTTCCCCTCCGAAAGTAAATGTTAAAGCCGAATATCCTGGAGCCAATGGTGAATTGATGATTAAAGCAGTAATTATACCATTAGAAAGGGCAATCAATGGGGTTCCTGGCATGAAATATATGGCGTCTGATGCTGGTAATGACGGAGAAGCCAGTATTCAAATTGTATTCGATTTAGGAACCGATCCAAACCAAGCATCTGTCAATGTTCAGAATAGGGTTGCATCAGTAGTAAATAAGCTCCCTCCAATTGTTGTTCGAGAAGGGGTGAAAATTACTCGTGAAGAATCTAATATGCTGATGTATATCAATATGTACAGTGATGAAAAAGATTTGGATGGAAATTTCATGTTTAATTTTGCTGACATCAATGTGGTGTCCGAATTAAGACGTGTTCCGGGTGTTGGTGTAGCTGATATTTTGGGAAATAGGGAATATGCAATGCGAATTTGGTTAAAACCAGACCGTATGACTGCCTACAAAATTTCCTCTGAGGAAGTCATGAAAGCCTTGGAAGAACAAAGTTTAGAAGCTTCTCCAGGCCGTGCCGGTGAATCGTCAGGTATCAAATCCCAATCCTTTGAATATGTATTAAAATATTCTGGTCGGTTTACTACTGAAGAGGAATATGGGAATATTATATTAAAAGTTAATCCCAATGGTGAAATTCTTCGGTTGAAGGATGTAGCAGATATACATTTTGGATCAGCTATGTATGATATATATTCAACATTGAATGGCCGACCTTCTGCAGCAATCGTATTAAAACAATCTTATGGCAGTAATGCCTCGCAAGTTATCAAAGATGTAAAATCAAAAATGGAAGAACTTCAACAATCTTTCCCAAAAGGTTTACATTATGAAATCAGTTATGACGTATCCAAATTCTTGGATGCCTCTATGGAAAAGGTTGTCCATACCTTAGTTGAAGCATTTATCCTTGTTGCTCTCGTCGTATTTCTATTCTTAGGGGATTTAAGATCTACTTTGATTCCAACTATAGCTGTGCCGGTATCATTGATAGGAGCATTTTTATTTATGCAATTTTTTGGAATAACCATCAATTTGATCACCTTATTTGCTTTGGTGCTAGCAATTGGGGTGGTCGTTGATGATGCCATTGTTGTAATTGAAGCTGTCCATAAGAAAATGGAAGAAGAGCATATTTCGGCATATAAAGCAACAAAAAGAGCTATGCATGAAATTGCTGGGGCAATTATTGCAATTACTTTTCTAATGGCGGCCGTATTTATTCCTGTAGCTTTTATGTCAGGACCTGTAGGAATTTTCTATAGGCAGTTTTCTATTACAATGGCGACTTCTATCATTCTTTCCGGATTAGTGGCGCTTACATTAACCCCAGCTCTTTGTGCGATCTTATTAAAAAACAATCATGGTAAACCTAAAAAGAAGTCGATTGTAGATAAGTTTTTAGATGGATTTAACAGATCATTTGACCGGGTTCAGAATCGCTATGTGAAGCTGTTAAGCAAAATTGTTAATAAAAGAGCAGTTACATTTTTAGTTTTAATTGGTTTCTGTATCGGTGCATATTTTCTTAATAATAGTGTTCCTTCTGGATTTATCCCAAATGAAGACCAAGGAATGATTTATGCAATTATCCAAACCCCTCCTGGATCTACCTTGGAAAGAACCAATAAGGCTGCTCTGGATCTGCAAAAAGAAGCTGAGGTAATTGATGGTGTATCATCTGTATCTTCTTTAGCTGGATATGAGATATTAAATGAAGGTACTGCGGCAAATACCGGAACCCTGCTGATTAACCTTAAGGGTTGGGAAGAGCGAAAAGAATCTGCTATCGAAATCATTGAACAACTTGAAAAATGTGCAGAAAATATACCTGGAGCTTCTATTGAATTTTTTCAGCCTCCAGCAGTTCCCGGTTACGGTGCGGCAGGCGGCTTTGAACTCAGATTACTTGATAAAACTGGGAATAATGACTTCCAAAAAATGGAACAGGTTAGTCGGGATTTTGTTAAAGAACTGAATAATCGGAAAGAATTGGCCTCTGTCTTTACTTTCTTCAGCGCCAGCTTCCCACAATATCTATTAAAAATTGATAATGATGTTGCTCAGCAAAAAGGTGTTTCAATCGATAATGCCATGAGCACACTTTCAACATTAGTAGGTTCCAATTATGAGACCAACTTTATCAAATTTGATAGGCAGTATAAGGTAATGGTTCAGGCATTACCTCAGTACCGTGCATTACCACAGGACATCCTAAAACTATATTTGAAGAATGATAAAGATGAAATGGTTCCTTTTTCAGAATTTATGCATATGGAAAAGGTTTATGGACTTTCCGAAATAACTCGTCATAATATGTACTTAGCATCTGAAATTTCAGGGTCTGCAGCGCAGGGATTTAGTAGTGGTGAAGCAATTCAAATTGTACAGGAAACTGCATTGAAAACATTGCCTCGCGGATATGCAATTGATTGGGCCGGGATTTCTAAAGATGAAGTGGCGAGGGGAAATCAAGCAATTTATATCTTTTTGATTTGCTTGGGTTTTGTTTATCTGATACTAGCTGCCCAATATGAAAGTTTCATTTTGCCATTTGCTGTTATTTTATCACTTCCTGTCGGTATTTTTGGCGCATTTTTTCTGTTGAAATTGCTTCAACTAGAAAATAATATATACGCTCAAGTGGCTTTAGTAATGCTAATTGGTTTGTTAGGTAAGAATGCTGTCTTGATTGTAGAATTTGCTGTTCAAAAACATCAAGAGGGGTTAAGCATTTTTGAGGCTGCACTGGAAGGAGCGAAGGTACGTTTTAGACCCATATTGATGACATCATTTGCATTTATTGCAGGATTAATTCCATTAGTTCTGGCAACAGGGCCAGGAGCTATTGGTAACCGAACGATTGGTACCGCTGCGGCAGGAGGGATGCTCTTCGGTACCGTCTTCGGCGTCCTCGTAATACCAGGGCTGTATTACATTTTTGGAAGTATTGCCTCCAAACGGAAACTAATTAAACATGAAGATGAAAATCCATTATCTGAAGAAATCGATGGAAACTAAATATAAAAACTACTTCAATTGGGTTGCAATCGCTTTGTTGGCACTTTCAGCTTACAGCTGTAAAGTGCCTCAAGCAACTCAAATGAAAGAAAATAAAAACGTTCCAACCACATATAAGGAAGAGCTTGCTGGTCAGGATACTACTAATTCTGGAAATGTGAAATGGAGAGAGTTTTTTACAGACCCAAATTTAATATCCTTATTGGATACCGCTTTAAAGAATAATCAGGAACTCAATATCACTTTGCAAGAATTGGAAATCGCAAAGAATGATATAATGCTCAGGAAAGGAGCTTTAAAACCTATTTTAGGTGTGGGTGCTGGGGCAGGTATAGAGAAAGTTGGGAGATACACATCTCAAGGAGCGGGTGATGCATCTACAGAAATAACGCCTGGCCATGAAATGCCTGATCCTCTTGGAGATTTAAACGTATCCGTTTTTGCACATTGGGAAGTGGATATCTGGAAAAAACTTAAAGACTCAGAACAAGCCGCTGTAAACCGTTATTTAGCAACGGTGGAAGGTAAAAACTTTGTCTTGAGCAGTTTAATTGCGGAAGTCGCAAATTCATATTATGAACTATTGGCTTTAGATAACCAATTGGCTATAATTCGTCAGAATATCCTATTGCAAGAGAAAGCTTTAGAGGTTGTGAAAATTCAAAAAGAGGCTACACGTGTGACGGAACTAGCGGTAAAGAAGTTTGAAGCTGAAGTTGCCAAAACAAAAGGAATGGAATTCTCAACCTTGCAACAAATTAAAGAGACTGAAAACCGGGTTAACTTTTTATTGGGTCGATATCCTCAGGAAATTGTGCGTAATCAAAGTAGTTTTATAGATCTAGTTCCTGCCACTGTCAAAACTGGCATACCTAGTCAATTATTAAATAATCGGCCAGATATTGTACAGGCAGAGCATGAATTAGCTGCCGCAAAATTGGATGTTCAGGTAGCTCGCAAAGAATTCTACCCCTCATTAGATATTTCTGCAGCCTTTGGACTACAGGCATTTAAACCTTCTTATCTCTTTCGATTACCAGAATCTTTGCTTTATAATTTAGCGGGTGATCTTACTGCACCTTTACTAAATAAAAATGCAATTAAAGCTGAATTCAATTCTGCAAATTCAAGACAGATTCAAGCAATTTATAATTATGAAAGAACGTTACTCAACGCTTTCACAGAAGTTTCAACCCAACTTTCAAATATTGATAACCTTGAAAAAGGATATGTTTATAAAAATCAAGAGGTTGATGCATTGAATAAATCTATTGATGTCTCTAATGAATTATTCAAGTCTGCAAGAGCAGATTATTTAGAAGTGTTGATGACTCAGCGTGATGTTTTGGATGCAAAATTAGAATTAATTGAAACTAAAAAACAACAACTCAATGCAGTTGTTAATGTATATAAAGCTTTAGGTGGTGGTTGGAAATAACCTATCAACTATGCTTAATTAGGGTTAGTTTTCCAGGGGAACAATTCGTATTGTTCCCCTTTATTTTTGAAAAGATTTTATCCCTAAGATTGATTAAGGCATGGAGGATTTTCGAGGAATTAACTTTGTATTTAACTCGATTGTTTCAAATTCATCAATTGGATATTTGGATTTGATAATCTCAACCAATTTATTGAATGCAACCATTCCAATTTCTTCTGTTGGTTGAACGACTGTAGAGAGCGAAGGATTTAGTGAATTTGGTATTCTAATATTCGAAAACCCTATGACGCAAACCTCATCAGGGACTTTGATGTTTAATTCTGCTAAAATACCCAGGGTCAATGTGGTTATGTCATCTGTGGCTCCAAAAATAGCATTTGGCATCTTTCCTTGAGATTTTAAAAAATTTATTTTTTTGACTATTGAATTTTCAATCTCATCATGTTTACTATAATCACATTCTAAATAGAGATTCGTGTCAAAAGGAATTTGATGATCCATTAAACATTTTTTAAAGCCTAATAATCTATCTGCTGCAACCCCAATATTTTTACCTGTAATATGTAGAATTTTGGATCTTCCCGAATTAATTAAATGCTCAGTTGCTTCATAGGCACTTACCTTATTGTCGATTCCTACTTTATGGGTTTTTATTTCATGGTTTACCCGATCAAATAAAACCACAGGAATTCCAGAATTTTGAAGTGCTTCTAATTGCTCTATATTAGAATTAAATGCAACTGGTGAAATTAACAGACCATCAATTCCCCGCATCCTTAATACATCAATGGCATGCTTTTCTAATTTGATATCATCCCGGCTTTGCATGATGATGATATCATATTTTTCCGCTTGAGATCCTTTATGGATACCGTCCAATACTTGTGAAATAAATGTATTGCTAATATTAAATACGATTACTCCAATTGTATTGGTCTTTCCTGTTTTTAAAGTTCTTGCGACTTTATTAGGAACATAATGATGTTTTTCAGCATAATCCTGAACCAGCTTTTTCGTGGAATCACTGATTTCATAACTGTCCGATAAAGATTTGGATACAGTTGAAACCGAGAGCTTTAAATCTTTGGCAATGTCCTTTAACGTCTTACGTTCAATCATAATTAGTTCATCTTGAAAAGGAGGTATAAAATCCATTTTCTCAATTTTTAAATAAACGGAATTTTAATTGATTTGCCAATTTATTGTATGCTTTAATTAATTTTTATGAAATGTCCTTTTTATTCCATTTCAGTATCAACTAAGAAATCGCGGTATATTGATGGTATCTATAAAAGGTAAATATATTTCTACAAATAAAATTAATATTAAGTTTTTAAAATGAATATTGACGGTTTAAAAGATGTTTTGAAAAAATATTAATAAATCAAAAACAATTTGTGAAAAATTGGAATAATTTATGTTTCAATCTGATAAATTATTTTAAATAAGCCAAATTATTTGAAGAATGCACAAAATTAAAGTCATAATTACAGGCGCTACCGGAATGGTAGGTGAGGGGGTACTGCAAGAATGTTTGAATAATTCTGAGGTAGAAAAGGTATTAATTGTGACTAGAAAAGAATATCCAATTGTTCATCCAAAGGTAAAACAAGTTATTTTTTCAGATATTCTGAATATAGACGAATTGGGTGATGAATTATTGGGTTATAATGCTTGCTTTTTTTGTGCTGGTGTATCATCTGTGGGAATGAATGAAGAAAAGTATACCAAATTAACCTATGATTTAACTTTAAATTTTTCAAAAAAATTACTTGAAATAAATAAGGATATGGTCTTTTGTTATGTTTCTGGAAGTGGAACCGATAGTTCAGAAAAAGGAAAAGTGATGTGGGCTAGAGTAAAAGGAAAGACTGAAAATGATTTATTAAAACTTCCTTTTAAAGCAGTCTATAATTTTAGGCCTGGATTTATGCGTCCAAGTCCTGGAGCAAAAAATGTAAAGGGTGTTCTAAAATTTATTTCAGCATTATACCCAATTCTTAGGCCATTAAATAAAACCTATTTTTTAACTCTTGAAGAGGTAGGTAAAGCTATGGTTGCGGTCACTAAGAATGGTTATAATAAACATATATTGGAAACTCAAGATATTTCATTCTTAGCTTCTCAATCCTAATATTTTTTAATAAATCAATTTACCAGAAACTTCATTTTTAATTCTTTAGTAACTACTTTTTAAGTCTTTTTAATTTTCAGATCATTTATTGAAGATCCTTAAAACAAAAAAATGGCTAAAATGAAGACTGACGATAATTTCTAAACAAAAACAATACGATTTAAAATTGTTTTAAAGAATATCTCTGTTTTAAAAATTTTCAATATTAAAACAGAGATAATAAATACGTTTTTATAATTAATTAAATTTCGTTTTAATGCTTTTTATGTCGTTAACTTAATTGTTTAATTAAGTTAGAAAATACTTAATAATTTTTAAAAAAGTATAGATGAATTCAATTTTATTGCGTTAATTCGTAGTGAACTTTAAAAACAACTAATATTAAACCTGAAACAATCTCGGAATCGAAATTGTTATAGAAATTTTTAAAGCCAAAATTATAAATCGTTTTAGCATTATTTATTACTAACTATATTTTTATGTGGAATTCTGACAATTTTACTCGTAGAGGAAATAGGCTATGGATTATTCCGTTAGTGCTCCTCGCAACAAGTTACAGTCCTGCTAACGCGAACGTTAGTTTAGGATCGAACACAGTTCCAACCACTAAATTGCATCAGCAAACCGTTTCTGGTACGGTTAGAGATGCTGGCAATAATCAGCCATTGGAAGGTGTTACAATCTCAATTAAAGGTACGACAACAGGTACTCAAACGGATGCAAGCGGTAATTTCTCAATCCAGGCCAGTAATGGACAGGTCATTGTTGCTAATTATATTGGCTTCAAGTCCCAAGAAAAAACCGTGAGCTCAAGCTCAATGAGCTTTTCATTAGAAAGTACAGATCAACAAATTGAAGAACTAGTCGTTGTTGGTTATGGTACAATGAGAAAATCCGACGTTACGGGATCCATTTCTAATGTAAAAGGAGAGGATATGATTAAAGCTCAAAGCTTTAGTCCACTTGAAAACCTAAGGGGTAAAGCTCCGGGCGTAAATATCTATTCTAATTCTAGTCAGCCAGGTGCTTATGCAAATAGGGTTATTATTCGTGGTACTAATACAATTAACTCTTCTTCAAATCCACTTTATGTAGTCGATGGGGTAGTGATGCAAGATTTTCACTTGCTAAATCCCAACGATATTGAAAGTATTGAGGTTTTAAAAGACGCTTCTTCAGCAGCAATTTATGGTGCCCGTGGTGCCAATGGTGTTATCTTGGTTACTACCAAAAGGGGTAACAAGGACGGAAGAAAAACGATCAGTTACCAAGGTTCGGTAAGCAGTAATTCTGTACAACGTTATATGGATGTCCTAACTGGACAAGAATGGGTGGACGCCTTTATGATCGGTCTTCAAAATGAAAATAATTGGCAAGGAAAAAATTGGAATTTAGACAAAAAATCATGGTTCAATGATCCTAATTATTTCGATGCTAGCGGTAATCCTTTATACAATACGGATTGGCAAAAAGAGGCAACAAGAAACTCCTTATCCCATAATCACCAAATTGATATTCAACAAGGTGATGAAAGTTCTTCTGTAGGGGCATTCTTGAATTATTCTGAAAATCAAGGTGTTGTAAATAATACTTACAGTAAACGTATCAATGCTAAATTAGCCTATGATTCTAAAGTTAAGGAATGGTTATCAACTAGTGTTAACTTATTGGCAAATCATACTTGGGGCCGTCATACTCCAGAAGATGGTGGTGGACAAGATGCTCGTCGTACAATGATTGAGATGCTTCCTTGGCTTCCTGTTTATCAACCCGATGGAAAATATACTTCTTCTTCATCCTCTACCGTGTCGAATGTATTAGCATTTGAAGGTATGGCTAACCCTGTTTCTATTTTAGATTTACAGAAAAGAATGCGCTATAATACCCAAATCTTTGGTAACGCAGCATTAACTTTCCATATCGCGGATGGTTTGGATTTGAAAACCCAATTCGGTATTGATAATCATAGAAAAGAATATAGAGGTTACTCTTCTATTACATTAAACAATATTTCAAGACCTAATGGTTGGGCTGAAGTTAACAGCTGGAATGACCTTTATTGGCAAGAAGAAACCTATTTGACTTACAACAAAACTTTTGATAAGCATAGAGTTAATGCAATGGCAGGTCTTTCATGGCAAGAACGTACATATTACGGTTTCAATGTAAGAACTGAAGGCTTTACAACAGATGCTTATGAATACAATAACTTAGGTGTGGGTTCAATCCCAGGATCACCGGGGTCGGGAACTAATAAATGGGCCATGAACTCTTACTTCGTTCGCGGAAACTATAGCTACGATGATCGTTATTCGGTAACATTAACTGCCCGTGCTGACGGCTCATCTAAATTCGGTGAAAATAATAAATACGGATTTTTCCCTTCAGCAGGTGTGGCATGGAATATTGGTAATGAAGCTTTTATGAAAGATCAGACTACTGTTTCTAATCTGAAATTACATACTAGTTATGGTGTTACAGGTAACTCTGAAATCAACCCATATTCCTCATTGTTTATGATCAATGCTGGAACAAGTTTAATGAATGGAGTCCGTGAACCTTTTGGATTTGTAGGTAATTTAGGTAACCCAGATTTACGTTGGGAAAAAACTAAAACTTATGATGCAGGTTTTGAATTGGGATTATTTCAAAATAGATTGAATTTTGATGTCTCTGTTTACAATAGAACTACTACTGATTTATTATTAGAAGCACCAGTTCCTTATGCAACAGGTTACGCTAGTGTTTATAAAAACATTGGTTCCGTTAGAAATAGAGGGGTGGAAATCTTAGTGAATGCATCTCCTGTAAGAACGGACGATTTATCTTGGAATATTACCTTGAATGGTTCTTATAACAAGAATGAAGTCTTGAAATTAGGTGAAAACAACGAGGATATTCTATTGAATGGATGGGTTGGAGGTCCTAACAGTATTATTCGTGTAGGTGAAAACTTAAACAGTTTCTATGGCTACAAACGTAATGGAATTTATACAGTTCAAGATTTCGAAAATGGTGATATTGAAGAAAACAAAATTGGTAGACCTAACAGATCAACTAATCAACAGATCCTAGGTAAAGGTGTGCCAGATTGGATGGGTAGTTTTATCAATACGGTAAACTATAAGAACTTTGATTTAACTGTAGACCTACAATTTGTTTATGGCGTTGAAACCATGCAACAATTTTTCCACTCTACTTATGACCGTTTCGGTATTACCAATGGTTTGAAAACTATCCTTACAGACGCATACAATGGAACTAATCCAAATACTATGCAACAAGCAATTTACCTACAAAATAATGGTCACGCTGGTCAGGATACAAATGTGGATTCTCAATGGGTAGTAGATGGTTCATATTTACGTGTGAATGTATTGCAGTTGGGTTATACATTTAAATCAGATTTAGCAAGTAGAATGGGATTCTCTGCATTACGTATTTACGCGAGTGCAAATAACCCTTGGTTGATTACAAGTTCTAAATTCCAAGGATATGATCCAGAAAGTACCTCATTGGGTGAAGGAAATAAATTCGGTCAAAACATGACTTTCTTCTCTTATCCAAGGGCAAAAACATTCACTTTCGGAGTTAACTTGACTTTATAATTTCTTGAAGAAACATTATTATGAAAACTAAAAATTTTGCAATCGCTATATTATTGACTGGTGCCTTAGGGTTAAGCTCATGCGAAAAGTTTTTGGAGGAAAAACCGCTTTCGAATGAAACATTAAACTTTTTCTTTAAAACTGAAGCTCAGGCTATTGCCAACGTCAATGCTCTTTATCGTAGAGGAGCTCCCGTTAGGTACGGAAATGCTGGGTCTGCTTACCTTGGACCAACAGCATCAATCCCTACCTTTTTAACAGGTTATTTCACCAATGCCTATGAAAATCAGGAACTAGTTTGTCTTTATTCTAAACAATTGAATAGACAACAAAATACTAGAATTGTATCCAATACCATGAATACGATTTGGAATGAAGGATATTCTTCTATTAATATCGCAAATGGTGGTATCAAGCATATTCCTGAAATTCCTATCAATAATGAGAATGATAAAAAGGTATTAATCGCTACTTCTAAATTCTTTAGAGCTTTCAACTATTTCTATTTGGTGAAAACTTTTGGTGATATTCCAATGCCGCTTGAACCTACTGAGAACTTGGAAAATCTTTATTTGAAGAGAACTCCGACGGCAGATGTCTATAAACAGATCGAAGCTGATTTAAAAGAAGCAGTGGATGTGTTACCAGCAGTTACATTCGCAGATAATAAAAACCGAGTAACGAAATATGTTGCAGCTATGACTCTTGCGAATGTCTATCTGCAGCAAAATAAGTTTGCTGAAGCTGCTACTTATTCAAAGATGGTGGTTAATTCTGCGCATAGTTTAACACAGAACGAAGACTTAAAACTGAAGAGTGCGTACAATAAATTACGTACGACAGATAATTTACCGGAAAGTATCTATGCGTATGAATTTGATGGTACAATTTCAGCCAGTGGTTGGTGGCCGACCTATGGTTTTAATTCTTCAGCAACTGCTGTTTTTGATAAATATTCGATTTTTGAACGTGTGTATGGACCTAGCAAGACCTTCTTAAATGTTTATGAAGCAAATGACCTAAGGATTCAACCAAATCAATTCTATCACTGGGAATATAAAAACCCAAATACTGGAAAAATTTGGAAATCTGATGATGCTGGTATTTGGTATTACGTAGATGAAGCGGCTATATTAACTACAGGTCGCGGTACTAAGGATTTTAATATCTATCGTTATGCTGAAGCTTTATTAATTGCTGCTGAAAGTTCTGCGAAAGCTTCAAACGCAGTTACAGCAGAAGCAGCCGGATATCTTGCAAGGGTTAAAGCGAGAGCAAGTACAACTGGCAAAACGGTGGCTCAGTTTACCACAGAATTACAGGCTCTTTCTCCAGCAGCATTTGTTGAAGCTGTATGGACGGAGCGCCTTCGTGAACTGCCTCTAGAATTCAAAATGTGGGACGACTGTTTGCGCACAGGTAAATTCCCTGTAGTTTCTCCAACCGAAAAAGGGAAAGTTACTTATGTAAATTTAGTAGGTGCTAAAAACGCTGCGGGTGCAACATTTAAGGATTCCGACCTTTTATGGCCAATCTCTTTAGATGAACTACAACGTAATCCGGAGTTAACTCAAAACAAAGATTATCAAGCTACAAATTAAGGCGAATAATCATATAGAAAGAGGCTGTCATTAGACAGCCTCTTTTGGTTTATAAATTTTCTAAAATAAATTTTACTCTTAATTCTATATCCATTTTTGGAATCTCTATAACTTCATATCCATATTTTAGATAAAGCTTTCTCATATAATCAAAGGTGTACTGTGCTTCCTCCCAAGTCTGTTTCCTTTCAGAATCTGTGACATAAATCTCTTCCCAAGGAGGAAGAATAAAGATTTTATGATATAATGGCTTTTTAAGAATTTCAAATTGTGCGATTGTCATCGGTAGGTTTTCCATTTCCATATAACAAATGCTGTCAAGTAAACCACGATCAAAAAAGACAAACCTGTTCTCATTAAGGATTGATCGTTCATATTCTTTCAGAGATTCCTCCCACATTAATCTTGCATACTCAGCCTTGTTTGCCCATGGTAATGCAGATCCCCGATTCAATACTTGATCTTTAATAATTTGCCGGGCTACCTCTGGAATACAATGAAAACCATATTCTGAAAGATGGTTGAGTAAGGTTGTTTTTCCTGTGCCAGGTCCTCCTGTGAGTACATAATAATTCTTTATTTGATTTTGCATAAACCTCCTTTAAAATATTAATTCAAGTACTTCTCCTGGTAATCCGTCAAAATCTCTAAATTCCCTTGTCTGGAACCCATTTTTTATCAATATTTTTCTCGAAGCAAGATTATTAGGATCTATGATTGCAAACATCCCTTTTAGCTTTTTCAACAAACGGGCGTAGTCAATCAAACACTCTGCAATCACACTTGCAATTCCCTTTCCCCAATATTCTGGAAGGATTATATAACCCAACTCGGCGATATCGGAATCTGAGTCTGTTATCTCAAGTTTTGCTAAACCAATAAATGTCCCCCTTTTCCTATCAAAAATTTTATAGGTACCGAAATGATCTGAAATAGAATTTAATTTAAGTAGCTTTTTAAAATCCTCTCTTGCCTCATCAAACTCAAAGGGCCTTTCAGTAATCATGGCCATAACTTTTTCATCATTGACCATTCGAAAATAATAATCAAAGTCTCGAGTACTATTTACAAACTTGAGAAGTTTATAATGTTCTAACTCTATCATGAATTAATAATTTTTAAATAAAAATAAAAATTATTAACGAAAATTAAGTTATTGTTTGATTTTTAAATAAAAACCTAATGCATGTAACTAATTAATATACTTCAGAATTTTTCTTCATTTGCATAAGTTTTAGAATTTTGTCACTTAAGATTACAAATAAGAATACATAAATCATTTGAGAAAATATAGTTATATAATTTTTCAGTGATGGGTCTGTTATTTTTGTTTCTAAAAATTCTGTTAATAGAAGAGTAAAGCCTATACCTAAGATAGCACCAAATGCAAACGAAAATAAAGCATATTTCCTTGTTCTATTGATGGATACTTTTTCGGCCTCTAGTTTTTCAATTCGAGCCATTAATTTAGAATCAAAATCATCGAATGGCAGTTCCATTTTTGAAAGCTCCATGAAGTCTTTTAATTTATCCTTATGCTCTTCCATATTGTAAGTTTTTTAGTTCTTTATTTAATTCGCTGGCCATTCGTTTTCTTCCACGGTGCAGAATAACCTTTGCATTTGCAATTGTCCATCCAGTAATCTCACATAACTCCTGTATAGATAGTTCCTCTAAATAAAATAATCTTAACGATAGGGCTTCATTACTTGGTAATTTTAATAAAACTTCATTGATTATCTGTTTCTGTTCCTCAATAATCATACTTTTTAAAGCATTTTCATCGAATTCCACATCATGTCGTAAAATATCTAATTCTTCATGCTGAATGGATTTTTTGCGTATCAGCATATATGAACAATTCACAACTATTCTATAGAACCAGGTGCTGAATTTAGATTTGCCCTTAAAATTATGTAAAGAAAGATAAGCTTGGACAAATGCTTCTTGCGTGGCTTCTTCGGCTAATAGCTCATTCTTTACAATAGATATTGCAACAGAGAAAGCCATGTCCTTGTAATTACTGATTAAGTAACCAAAAGCATGGCGATCTCCAGAAAGTACTTTATCTATGTAAAGACTATCCATCAATATTTTCTTCGTTCTTTGATTTTTTATCAGCTAAAATTAATGCTGCGCCAACTGTTAATGAGATAATGCCGGTGACAATAAAACCTGCTGAATCATCATTGTCTGAAATAACCTGATTTGAAAATAATAAACCTGATGTCAATAATCCTATAGACAAACCAATAACCACTGTTCCTATTCTTTTCCATGAATTAGGATTTCTAGGTGTCTTTGGAATCGGTCCACCCAATTTCGTAATGGTTTCAGATCGATACTTCGCAATGAAAAATGTACATAGAACAATACATGCAAAGAATGAAATAGGTATTAATACTTCTAATGCTCCCATAATTTTTAATATTTATTCATTAGTGTCCGGCTAAAGCATAAAGGTTACAACATTTTTAAAATTAATATTATTGGCATCAAAATAATCCCATAGTGGAAAATAAAAAATCCTGAGCTGGGGAAGCTCAGGATTTTTACCAAACCAATTATTAACCTAAATTATGAAATTATTTACTCTTATTACTCTTTTGCTTTTTATACTACTAAAACGCATGGATTATCGGTTTCGTGTATGGTTCTCAAAGGATTAACATCTTTTAACAGAGTTTTTTATTTCAATTTAAGCAAGTTTATCAATCATTTTCATCCTAAATTTTTGGTTATTTCTTAATCAAAGGTAAAATTTCCTTCTCGAATTCTTTTTCCATTTCCTTTTCCAATAATTCAGCTCCTCGACGATTGATATGCCTGTCATCATAATAAATTAATGTGTCTCGATAATAAGGCGCATCATTATATATCGAGGCTTTGGAAATATCCCATATATATACGTTTTTATTCACCCTGGCAATTGAATCTATAGTACGAAAACTATGTTCATTTGCATGAAGTTTGAACTTATAATTGCTGTTTTTAACATAACCATGGTTAATTCTAACTGGATTTCTATCCATGATAGGGTATGAATTTATAAGCACTAATTTCTGATGCGGTTTCAAGGATTTAGCTAATGAATCAACTGCATTGGTAACACTATGATATTCATCAAATGAATCTGCTGAAATAATAATCACATCACTCGAGTCAATCAATTGTTTGGTATGTGGAACTAATGACCTGGAATAATTATAATAAACTAATTCCCTTTCTGGTATTTCTGATTTTTTAATTCCTTCTAAAGCAGGAAATGAATCAGAAGTTAAGGTCTGCAATGAAAAATGAAATTTGTTTCCTAACAAATGGAAAAGTGGTTTTAATGAGTTAGCATGGCTATTTCCTAACAAAAAAACATGTGGATGTTTATCTGTACGATCGCCTAAGAATGATACATTGTCATTGTTATGCGATTCAATTGCAAAAGATGCATGGGTATATTCAAATGGAGTTTCAAATTTTTTCGATAGTCCGTGTAAACTATAGGTGGCAATTCCAAATGGTAGAATAATCGCTGAAAATTTCAGAAAGAAACTTTTGTTATTTCCGGTTCTTAATGTGTTTTCGATAAGTGTATAGGAAGCCCAACTAAAAATAAACGTAAGAACAATAATCATAAAAATTTCTTGAAGATTGAATTGATGTCCTTCAAAAACTCCTTCTCTATATCTTAAAAAAGCCATGATTGGCCAATGCCATAGATATAACGAGTAGGATAAGGTTCCTAAATAAACTAATACACGATTTGACAGGAATTTATTGATTGTATTTTCATTTGAGATAAGTATTAGCCCGATCCCAATACATGGAATTAATGAATTTATTCCTGGAAAAACTGATGCTTCATTTAATGTTATCAGACCATAAAACAACAAGATGAAACCTAGAATTGCTGATGGTAAAAATAGTCTCTTATTCTGGAGCTGTCCATTAATCAAAATAACGCTGAAAAATGATCCGATAAGAAATTCTGGAATTCGAGCAAGCAAGGAATAATACGTTCCTGTTTCAAGCCCAAAATTTAAATATCGATATTGATAATAACCTAAAATCCCTATAATCAACGCTATTAGTAGATAGGGAAGGGCTTTTTTATTGAAAAAAATCAGTAAAAAAGGTAGTAAAAAATAAAATTGCATTTCTATACCTAAGGACCACGTATGCAAGAGTGGATTTTCCGCCTGTTTTGCCCCAAAATAAGAATCACCGCTGGCGAAAAAGAAATTTGATACAAACAATCCTGCTGTGATTAATGACCGCCGCAATAATGGTAAATCCATAGATAGGTAGACGAAAAACCCAACCACAGCAACAACTAATAGAAGAAAGTAATATGCCGGAGCAATTCTTTTTAATCTACCTTCGTAAAATTCTAGTATGCTGAATTTGTGATTCTCCTTCTTTTTTAAAATTATTCCCGTAATAAGATATCCGCTGATGACAAAGAAAATGTCAACACCTAAAAATCCAGATGGTAACCAATTAGAGTTTAAATGAAAAATAAAAACCAGAAGAAAAGCAATCGCCCTTAATCCTTGAATATCATTTCTATAACCCATAAAATATAATTTTAACGAAGGTAGAATTAAGTTGAATTAGTCCTTGTAATAAATATTCTACAAATTAATTGTTTTACTATTCAAAATTGGTAATTATTGAATTTTACCAGTTAATAATCAATAGTTTATGATGACAACCATTGTTCTTGATAAATTAGAGGCTTTATAAAAGACACCAATAATTATGAAATTGAATTAATAAGTTTTTCATAATTAAAATCCAGACAAAATATTTCAAAATTTTTTGCAAACCTCATGAATGGTTTTCATGTTATTATATTATGAATAAGAATCAAGACAAAGAGTATACCCAAAATAACACTTCAAGTTCCGAAAAGAAAGAGCCAACCGCGGAATACTTAAATGAACTGCAAGTGCAGGCATTGGAAGTTAGTAAAGAGGAAGATGCCACATTTGGAGAAAAAATAATTAGGGAAGGATTACAGAATTGGCCGGAATTGATAGATGAGGAACTTAGGAAGTTTAAGGAGAAGTTAACTAAATAGCTCGTTGTTAATCTAGCTTTTTAGGAATTAAATTTCGGCCTACAAAACTACCATTTCCTAAAAGGAAGTTTACTGCCTTAACAACATTTCTTTGAATGCTTTCTTCAGACTTTAAATTTCCAATATACCTTATGATTTCCTTTCTTAAGGATGGTGTTAGCGTTTGAAAGATTTGATTGGCCTTTTTGTTAGAATTCAATGCCTGTAGGAGTAGAGGATGCATTTCAAGTTCCCTAGTTTCCTTGTCAAGCTCAATATAGATTTCTAACTCTTCCGAAATTCTTTTTGGAGAATCCTTCAACATTTTTGAATTAATGTAGAGCCTCCAGTCTCCATCGTACTTTAATAAAGTCTGAGGAAATAACTCAGAACCATTAACTGAAACTTTTAAAGGTATATAACCTTTTCTTTTCCCTGATTGTAAAAAAATATCCTCTAATATTTCTTCAGGAATAAATACAAATGGATTAATCCCAATTATTTTCAGAACTGTTTTAAAAGTAACGCAATAGGACATCAGGATTGAGTTTATTTATTCTAAAAATACGCATTGTTAGGTATTTTTTTCTGAACTAAGGGTACTTATATTTAATGTCACACTAACTATTATCAATTTATTTTCAATATGATTTTGTTATAGTTGAAATAATCCCCCCTAAATTTTTATCTAGAATGACCTCTTACTTGTCTAAGGAAGGGGTTAGTTTCCTTCAATTTCTTCAACAACAATTTTAGCCATATTCTTAGAGCTGAATGGATTCTGGCCAGTAATTAAATGACCGTCCACAATCACATTTGAAGTCATTGGTATGAATGCTTTTTTGAAATTCGTCTCTCTAGCTTTTAATGCTTCCTCCAAATTAAAGGGAACCTTATCTTTTCTCCTTGCTAAACTTTCCTCAAACCAATCAAATCCCGTAATTTCTTTTCCTTTTATCAAATATTCACCATTCGACAATTTTACATTTAATAAGCCCCCGACTCCATGACAAATTGCCGCAACTATTCTTTGACTTTCGTATTGTTTGGAAATAATAGATTGTAATTCTTTATTTTCAGGAAAATCATACATTGTTCCGTGACCGCCACTTAAATAAACACAATCAAAATTTAATCCTTGAATCTCTTGCAAAGATTTAGATTGATTCAATTCTTTCATGAAATCCTCGTCCTCATAATACATTTTGGAGATTTTATCTAATACAAGAGGTTTCAAACTTTCAGGATCGATAGGGATTTTACCACCTTGTGGACTTGCAATAGTTATATTCCAATGCTTTGTTTTGGCTAGATCATATAAATGGGTTAACTCACTTAGCCAAAGTCCTGTCTTTAAATCTGAATTCGAATATCTGGATATATTAGTAGCTATAATTAAAATATTCTTCATAGTATATCTTTTGAAAATAATTATCTGTTTGTAAGAATCAAATGGTTGCGCAGAAAAATTATAATGACTTTCCTATCAATTTATTAGTTAAATGAATTCCTGAATTCCAATGGAGAAATATCATTTTGTTTCCTAAAAAGTCTATGAAAGGATTGTGCATGTTCAAATCCTAACTTATAGGCGATTTCAGATACTGATAAGTTAGTTGTCGATAACAATATCTTAGCTTTATCTAATAATTTATTTTGAATATATTGTTGTGTGGTCAAGCCAGTTTGTACACGTAACATATCACTCAGATAATTTGCTGTAATATTAAGTTTTGTTGAAATACTTTTAACTGTTGGAATACCGTGGCTTAACAACATTTCTTCCTTAAAGCTCTCTTCAAGAATTTCTTCAAATTTAGTCAAGAGCTCAAAATTTTCCTTTTTCCGCGTTAGAAATTGTCGGTTATAAAAACGATCGCAATATTTTAAAATTAATTCAATATTAGATATAAGGAGATCTTGAGTAAAGGAATCTAAATTAGAATTAATTTCTTTTGCAATATTTTCTATAATCCCTAATATAGATTTTTCCTCTTTCTCAAAAATGAACAAAGCTTCATTTGACGAATAAGAAAAGTAATTAAAATCTTTGATTTTTGAACTTAATTGATAGCTATATAGAAAGTCTGGATGGATAGCAAGAACAAAACCTCTAACCTTTTCTAATAAAATATTATTAAACTGAAGAATTTGTTTGGGTGCTGTAAAGTACATTACTCCCTCGTTGTATTCATACTCACTTTGTCCGTATCTAAAAATACCTCCTGCACAGTCTTTTTTTAATGCAATGATATAGAAATCTGTAACCATAGCATTTAGGGTGCTGTCTGGTTCTATTTG